>JAISTJ010000069.1 GCA_031272655.1 Tannerella sp. | reverse complement strand
TCCGAGCAGCAGCGGCTCTACTACGCTACGCACCCGCGGCTCTTTCAACTTTTCAAGCAGTTGGTCAATATGCGTGTCGCGGCGGATGATGATGTTATGGATAGCCTGCTCTGCAAGCGCTTTTGTAACAGGTTTTGTATAGTCCCAGTCAAGCAACTCTATTACTATCTCGCGGGCTATTGCATTTACGAGCCACGGCTGACCCTGAGTCTGCTCGTAAATAAACTCAACTGCATCTCTTTCAAACACTTGTCCTGTATCCGAAGTATGCTGCAAGTATAATTCCCAAACCTGTTCTATTGTAAAGTTCTTGATTGTCAAAACCTCTGTAACAATATTAAACGGACTTGAAGCGTGTTTCGATTCCGTATCGGGGCGCACTTTCCAGCGGTAATCTTTGATATTGCGCATACCAACTAACGCGAGGGAATGGATAAACTTAATCTTGTCGCGGTCGTTATATCCGGAACGGAGTTGCCGCAAAAACGCAATCAGAGTATCTTCACTCAAACTGTCGGCTTCGTCAAAAAAGATGACTAATGGTTTGTCAAGCAATGAGCAATACTGCTTCATGACGTCGTAGAATACATTCGTATAATCCTTATAATCAGCCTCTTGCGCAAATTTCTCTTTGAAAGGCAGACTTGTGTCTTTTATCTGGCTTATCAGCGTTTTGACTAACGCCGGTATTCCTTCCTGCATTTCCAACACTTCCTGCAAGCGTTCAAGCGTGCAGTAGAAGGCATAATACTTACCTTCGTCGTTCAGTTGCCGCGCCAGTTCTTTCAGGTAAGTTGTTTTACCACTCTGCCGCGCCGCGTGAATAACGAAGTACTGCTTCATGTCAATAATATTCTTCACTCCACGAAGCCTTTCGGTGGAATCTATCATGTAATGTTCGTCCCTAAAACAAGGACCTGCTACGTTAAAATATCTCATAAACCATCTTCTTTAGAAATCTGGTGCAAAGATAACAAAATTAACGGAAATATGAAAGTTTATTTTTATAATTATACTGCGCAATCAAATGAGACAGACATCTCCGTCCATCCAGTTGCGACGCTCTTCGTCATAAAGCCCCTCGATATGAAATTGCACTCCCGCTTTTATGCCGCGTTTGAGTTTGGCAACCGAATTTCGCGCTATAACATACCCTTCAAGTTCAGGTATATGCGCCGATACCCCTTTATTCG
This sequence comes from Tannerella sp., assembly GCA_031272655.1. Classification (GTDB taxonomy): domain Bacteria; phylum Bacteroidota; class Bacteroidia; order Bacteroidales; family Tannerellaceae; genus Tannerella. The sequence continues at coordinate 1,503 of JAISTJ010000069.1, read as the reverse complement.
CCTTACATATTATTACTTTTAATTTCTTCATTTTACGGCATCACAATGATGTTATCGAACTTGGCGCTTTGCGAGAAGGTTCTCATGCCTATAGCGCCATTCAGATGCGGGACGTCGGCGTCGTTGTATGTGATACGCAAGCCGTTTTCGGGGTCGGAGGATGGGTGCATGCGGTTGAACCAGACTTTAATTTCCGCCTCTCTGACCTCTACAAGTATTTGGTTCCATACGCCCGGTACTACTTTGCAGTCTAATTTTTCAAGCGGATATTCAGCTAATTGTTTCCATTTAACTTTGTCCATTTTACCCAGATACAGTTTTTTTGTATCGAAGCCGACGTAATAGCCGATGAAATCATCTATTGCTTTGCAGTCTTTGTTGCCATCCCCCGGCTGCGAGACGCGAAACATCAGACCGGCATTGCCCTGTTCACTTGTAAGCATTACACGCCCTTCCAAACGATAATCCGTCCATGCTTCATCGCCGCCAACTTGCTTCACATCGGCTTCGACATTACAGACGCCCGAATGTTGTGGGGCATTATATATCGTCCATTTATCATCTTGCTTGACAGTGTTATTTGACTTCTCAAAATCGTCGTAGAAAAGCGCTTGCGATTCGCCTGTTACATAACGTCTTACAGCTTCGGCTTCGGCAAGCGAAACGGGTGTGGCGTCGGGCCAAAGCAAACCACACCAAGGCACGGTCGGTTCCGGCGAGTTCTCCGGCGTTCCCCAGTACCAGCGGCAGTTGGAGTTACCCGCCATCAACTCCCAACACAGATAGACGCCGGGAGTGTATTTTCCCGCATTGCGGCGACTTTGCAGCCAATTAATAACCTCTACCGGCTCGCCATTGCTCGGACGAGGGGCATACCAGCGAGCACCGGCTTCCGTGAATACGCAACCCTTGGCGGGGTTAAGCTCGGTTTGACGGTCCCAACTGTCAAAACCGGCCACGCCGTAAGTCCATTCTCCGGAAGCGTTATATACATGATTATCATAGTTATGCGCGTTCACAATGTCCGTTTCAGGGCTGTCGTCCCAACAGCAAATTACCGGCTGCTTCGGTTTTGCCGATTTGGCGTATTGATAGGCGGCTTTGCGCATCGCTATTGACCATTCGTTCTTCATATTGGGTTCATTGAACGTCTCCCACCACAATACTCGGTCATCATTGCGATATTTCTTTATAATCTCCTTAAAATAAGGTTCATATCGCTTCAAGTTGTTGATGTCTCGATCGCGGTCTTGCGGCGCGGCTGCCCAACGACCGTTGTGATAGCCTTTTACAGGCTCGGTAGGATGTGTTAGGTAGATGCCCTCGTGGCGGTGGCAGTCGTCAAAAAACGTGAAGCCGGGCTTGATGCCGTGTTTGTCGCATATCACGAGGAAACGCTCGATATTTGCCATGAAGTTCTTACGGTCCTGCTCAAAGTTGATAGGATGAAGATAAACGCGCAGTGTGTTGATACCGAAATACTTGCTTGCAGCGGCAAGTTCT
>JAISTJ010000068.1 GCA_031272655.1 Tannerella sp. | reverse complement strand
TCTATGATGCTTTCCACGCAGGTGAAACGCGGCTGGGCTATTGCAGACGAATATCGCAGACGCGGCAAGAAGGTCATCTTCGGCGGCATCTCGGCTATGCTGCACGCCGAAGACACCGTCAATCACGCCGACGCCGTCTTCCTCGGCGAAGCCGAAGGTCGCATGGAAGAAGTGCTGAACGATTTCCGCAACGGTTCGCTTAAACAGGTTTACAACTACATGACAAAGCAGCCGCCGATAGAGGACATCGGTCCGGCGCGGCGCGACCTCTACAAACGCGAACTGTATAACCATAAAGGCGTGCAGATGGTTGACCTCTTCCACGCCTCGCGCGGTTGCCGCTTCAGCTGCTACCCATGCGCCGTTACCTACCTCGGCGGACGTGTTTTTCGTCCAAGACCTATGGACAAGGTCATCGAAGACCTCGCCTCAATTGACAACAACCGCCTGTTCATCGTTGATAACTCTTTAGCGCAAAACAAAGAATGGGAGATGGAACTCTTCCGCGAGATGCGCCCCTTCCGCAAGAAATGGATAAGCCACACTATCGAAGACGACCCTAAGGTGCTTGACCTCGCCGCACAAGCCGGCGCTTGGTATGTCTATCAGGCTGTTTACGACACGTCCGACTATATCCGCGAGCGCGTCAAACGATACCACGACTACGGCATAGGCGTCGAAGGCACTATCCTGCTCGGCATCGATAACCACAGCGAAGACGACATCCGCCGCCTGATAGACTTCCTGCTCGACATAGACCTCGACCTTGCGGAGTTCACCGTCATGACCCCATTCCCGCATACTAAGGGCTACGACGACTATCTGCGGCAGGGACGAATCTTCGACTTCGACTGGAACCACTACAACGCCGGTCAGGTAGTATTCCAACCTAAGCTGATGACGCCCGAAAAACTGCAGGAACTGTATGATTATGCGTGGGATACGTTCTACCGCGAAGAGACGCAGGAACAAAAGATGTTCCGCCTTTTCACCAACGTAGTGCTTCGCGAGATGGAAGAAGGCACCTACCGCCCCCGCGAGCGAAGCCTCGTCAACAAATCGTTCGGCAAAGAAGTGGTTAGAGGGGGAATTAAGAATTAAGAATTTAGATTTTAGAATTTAGATTTTAGAGATTGGTAGAGATTTCACAAAGCAGATAAATTAAAGAAATATGGCAAGATTCAACAAGTTACAGGTATTGGGAACTATCGTTGGGACGGGGATGGTTCCTGTTTATTACAACAAGGACGCAGGGACGGCTAAAAATGTGCTGAAGGCATGTTACGAAGGGGGCGTTCGGGCGTTCGAGTTTACTAACCGCGGCGATTTTGCGCAGGAGGTCTTTGCCGAACTGTCAAAATTTGCAGCAAAAGAGTGTCCGGAGCTTGTTTTGGGTGTCGGCTCTATTGTGGATGCACCGACGGCGGCTCTTTTCATCCAGCTTGGGGCGGCGTTTGTTGTCGGACCGCTGTTTAATCCTGATGTTGCGAAGGTCTGCAACCGCCGGCTTGTGCCATACACACCCGGTTGCGGGTCGGTCTCGGAGATAGGATTTGCGCAGGAAGCGGGTTGTGACCTGTGTAAGATTTTTCCGGCTGGGAGCGTCGGCGGACCGTCATTTGTCAGCAACATCTTAGCGCCGATGCCATGGACGATGATCCTTGCCACAGGCGCTGTGGAACCGACGCAGGAAAACCTCTCGGCGTGGTTTAAAGCGGGCGTAACGGCTGTCGGAATGGGCTCAAAACTCTTTCCCAAAGAAGCGATTGCCAAAGGCGACTGGGGCGTTATCACAACGTTATGCCGTAATGCGCTTCAATTCATAAGCGACGCAAAACAGGCTTAAATATCGTCGTCATCATAATAATCAAGCTTTTTCCCGCCGCCGAGAAACTCGCAAAGCAGCGATGTGGTAGGTATTTCGTTTTCGGGGATATGGTTGAAAAAGCGCAGGAAACGCAGCAGGCGGTAGGCTTCGGCGTATTCCTCATCGGTCTCAAGTACCTCATTAAGAATAGGTTCGGCAAGGCGTCGAAGGGACGCCAACTCGTAAATCATCGCGCTGTTGAAGGTGTCATCAGCGTTTTCCTGATATGGGAAAATCCACTTGTCCTCGCCGCGACGCACGCTTTTCCACATCGAAATAGTCTGTTTAGCCGAGTAGCCGCGGAACTGATAATCGCGTACTATGCGGCGCAGCAGGCGGTTATCGGTCGTCGGGATATAGTTATGACCGTCGAGGGAAATGGTCGTCAGTGCCGAAACATAGATTTTAAACAGGTTTTCGGACGGGATAGAGTCGGTCAGTTCGGGATTGAGCGCGTGAATGCCCTCCATAACGAGGACTGAATTGCTGCGGAGGCGTATCTTTTTGCCGGTACATTCGCGCTCGCCGGTCTCAAAATTAAACACCGGCAACTCCACTTCCATGCCTGCGAGCAACTTCTTCAGGTCGCTCTTGAAATAAGGCAGATCTATTGCATAAAGCGATTCGAAATCATATTCGCCGTTCTCGTCCAAAGGCGTATCTGCGCGGTTCAGGTAGTAATCATCGAGCGATATGCCTACGGGAGTTAACAGGTTGGTTATCAGCTGTATTTGAAGGCGTTTGCAAAAAGTTGTCTTGCCTGACGACGACGGTCCGGAAATAAGAACAATATTGGTGCCGCATGAATTGTACCGTTCGGCGATATGCTCGGCGATCTTCGCAATATGTTTCTCCTGCATCGCCTCGCAAACCGTAACCACCTTGCCAGCATTGCCTTTCTGGATCTCAACATTCAGGTCGCCGACATTGTTGATTTTTATCACTTTTTGAAGTTCGAGATAGCGTTTGTAAGCTTCAAACATCTTATTTTGAGGCACTACCGGATAAAGTTTGTTGGGATTTTCAATCTGCGGCACGCAAAGCAACATTCCCGACGCATACGGAATAAGGTCGAAGCAACGGATATAACCTGCTGAAGGAGTGAGACATCCGTAAAAATAGTCCACATAGCCGTCAAGCTCGTAATAAGAAGCATACGACATGCCGGCAGTCCTGAGTAGCAACGCTTTATCGTTCATATTCCGTTCCCTGAACAATTCTACGGCGTCGTCTGTGCGTAATGTCTTCAGTATAAACGGTATATCTTTGTAAATAATATATCGCATATTATTCTTTATTTTCTCAATGACATCCTTTTTGAGTTGGGTTGAGTCGGTGAAAGTGCAGTAATAGCCTTTAGAGATGGGATGTTCGAGGTTTAACTGCTTGTCCGGAAACATGTCGTGAACCACTTTGAACAGGATAAAACAAAGTGTTCTGAGATAAGTCCTTGAACCTGAGAGATCTGTGTAATCCAAAAACTCAATGTCTTTTGGCTCCCAACAGCGGAAGGTCAGCCCTTTGACTTGATTATTGACCCGTGCGCATAAAATTCTGCGTTTCAGCTTTTTGCTTATTATTCTATGGATCTCGGACAAATCCGATCCGATCGGAACTTCATGGTAAGTCCGATTGTTCTTGCAATAAATTTTTATCGTCTCTTTAACAGGTTGTAAATCAATGTAATGAGGTGAGAGTTTTAACGGCGATGTCAAAGGCTTAATAGAATCCGTGATTTTCTGAATAAAACTTTTCTTTTCCATATAATTTTGAATTAGTATCTTCTTTGCTTCAGCGGCGCGAAAAATGCGTCTTCAAGATGCGTTTCCACCTTGTATTCATCGCCTTTCTTTATCAGGCAGATGATGTCGAAGCGGACGGGTTTGTCTATCTTTTTGATCTGGCTGTAGGCATCGGCGGCAGCCACTATGCGGCGGATTTTCGGCTTGTCTATAGCTAATTCCGGCGCAATCAGAAAGTTATCGGAACGGGTTTTAACCTCTATCACAACAAGCTCTTCACCGTTATCTGCCACAATATCAAGCTCAAAGTGATGAAAATGCCAATTCATGTCAAGGATTTTGTATCCCAAACTTTCCAAATAATCCCGGGCGCCTTCTTCGCCCGTTTTTCCTGTTTCGTATTTTTCCGACATACTTTTTCAGTCTTACAAGTTGCAAATGTACGGTTTTATATTTTAAAAGCCAAAATTTTTCATAAAAACTGCCAAAATGACATTATAAATACCTTGTTTTTCATGTTTAAAAGCGCTGTAACTGCCAAAATGACTTGATTTTTCTTCCTCGCGCTTTCGGCACGCAATTTGAATTACAGATAGCGTGTTTAATTTAAAATATAGGAGATTAAAATTATGACAACATTAGTTAGAAGAAATCAAAATCACAATTGGTTGCCGTTGTTTTTCAACGACTTTTTCAAAGATGACTGGAAGGGTGGCACGAGTAGCACTGTTCCCGCAATCAACGTTAAAGAGGGCGAAGACGCATTCTATGTGGAAGTAGCCGCAGCAGGCATGACTAAAGACGATTTTACCGTCAATATTGATGAAGACAACGATTTAGTGATAACTCTTGAGAAAAAGAGTGAAAACAGCGATGAAAACAAGGATCTGCGTTACCTGCGCCGCGAATTTTCGTACAGCAAGTTCCAGCAGACGATGGTTTTGCCGGAAAACGTTAATAAAGAGAAGATTGAGGCGAAGGTTGAAAACGGTGTGCTGACCGTCAATCTGCCGAAATATTCCGAAAAAGAGATTCAGAAGAACCAACGTTCCATCGCAATCAATTGATTATATGATTATTGACGCTCATGCGCACCTCTGGTTGAAACAGGACACGGAGGTTGAGGGTTTGAAAATCAAGACCCTCGAAAATGGCAAGTCATTATTTATGGGGGAAACACGCCAGATGCTTCCCCCATTTATGCTTGACGGCAGGAATACTGCGGAAATTTTCCTTTCAAATATGGATTATGCGCAGGTTTCTGCCGCTGTCATTACCCAGGAGTATATTGACGGCTTGCAGAATGACTATCTTGCTGAAGTTCAGGCGCTTTATCCTTCGCGTTTCCTCTGTTGCGGTATGGCCGACACGCGCTTGCCGGATTATTTCGGGCAAGCTAAAGCATTGATAGACAAAGGATTTAAGGCATTAAAAATTCCGGCTCAACGGCTTGTTACCAACCAGGGCAGGGTGAGCCTTGTTTCTCCGGAAATGATGAATCTTTTTGCTTTGATGCAGGAAAAGTCCGTAATTCTTTCGATTGACCTTGCCGACGGCGATTTGCAGGTTGGCGAAATGAAAGAGATTATCGCCGAATATCCGCGTTTGAAGATAGCTATCGGGCATTTCGGAATGGTAACGCGGGATGGTTGGGAAGAGCAGATTAAACTTGCTCATAATGAGAATGTTACAATAGAATCGGGGGGTATCACGTGGCTTTTTAACGACGAGTTTTATCCTTTCACGGGTGCCGTTAAAGCAATCAGGGAAGCTGCGGATATGGTTGGCATTGAGAAACTTATGTGGGGGTCTGACTATCCGCGGACTATCGTAGCCGTTACTTACCGCATGTCATACGATTTTGTCCTTAAGTCGCCATTGCTGACGGACGAAGAAAAGAGCCTCTTCCTCGGCATTAACGCCATGAATTTTTACGGCTTCAAAGATCCGGTCGAACTTCCCTATATCAAAAACATGTCGGAATGACGTTTCAAACGGTCTTGTCAGTCAGCCCTTTCAGCGCAAGCGCGTAGAGGCGCATCTGTTTGAGCATGGCGAGTAAGCCGTTTGAACGGATAGGGGAGAGGTGCTCGCGCAATCCTATTTTTTCAATGAAATAAAGGTCTGCGTCAAGGATTTCCTGCGGCGTCCGACCCGAAAGAACCCGTATCAGCAGCGATACTATCCCCTTGACAATCACCGCATCGCTCTGACCTTGAAAAATAACCTTGCCGTCTTCAAATCCGGCATGAAGCCATACGCGGCTTTGGCAGCCTTCGATAAGGTTGCTTTCCGTCTTGTATTTCTCGTCTAATTCGGGCAGCGAGTTGCCAAGCTCTATGATTAGCGCGTATTTGTCCATCCAATCGTCAAATACCGCAAATTCGTCTATTATTTCGTTTTGTATATCGTTGATAGTCATTTCTTTAATATATAACCGAAAGGATTGTTTGCCCGACGGCTTTGAGGGTAGATTTGTCTATTATTGACATGTTGTCTTTGTGGGTATGCCAGTAGGCGCCGAAACCGCTATCCGTTTCGCTGTCGTAATTGATTATATCAAGGCATGGGATGCGGCGGCCGTTGATGACATACTGATGGTCGTCAATGACAGCGCCGCCTTTGGCGTTGATAAAAAACTTACCGTAACCGAGTTCGCGTGCGGCAGCCCACACGCGCTCTACGTACTGGCTTGCATAGCGCACGGATGTAAATTCCTTGTAGAAAGTAGCATCGCGTGCGCCAACCATGTCGAGAAGTATCCCAAACTCGGCTTTATAGTCGGGCGTATGCGGGTTTTTAGCCCAAAACTGCGAGCCGAGGCACCATGTATCAGGCTTGTGCTCTTCCACAAACGACGGCGTTCCGTAGTCTTCAGCGTCAAAAAAGATGATATCAACGCCGACATCCGGCTTGGAAGCGCCTAAAAGTCGCGCCGCTTCGAGCAAAACGCCGACCCCGCTGGCGCCGTCGTCAGCCCCATCAATCGGCTGCATCTGAAGAATGGCGTCGGTTTCGTTGTCGGCATAAGGGCGGGTGTCCCAATGCGCGAACAGTAAGATACGACGCTGATTATCCGGGTTAAACGAGCCGATGATGTTGCTTGCTTCGAGCTTGTCGCCGTTATAGGCTGTAAGGGTGGCGTTCTGGACATAGATTTTTGCGCCGTGCCGTTCAAGCTCCGAGGCTAACCATGCGGCACAAGCTTTGTGTGCGGACGAGTTGGGCGTGCGCGGGCCGAAAGCTGTCTGTGCCGCCACGTACGAATAGGCGCTGTCGGTATTGAAAACGGGCGCCTTGGACGCGCTCACATTCTCCGCCGGAGTAGCCGTTTCAGCCGTTTTAGCCGCCTTCTGGCCGCAGCACAACAACGCTAAACTGAATGTTAATATATATCCTGTATGTTTCATTTTGTTAGTGATGAGTGATGAATTATGAGTGATGAGTGTTGAGTGATAAATAATTCTTAATTCTTAATTCCCTGAAAGACTCTGAGGAAGTTGCCGCCGATGATTTTGCCGACATCTTCTTCGGAAAAGCCGCGTCTCAGCAGTTCGAGGGTTATTCTTATAAATTCGTTTATCCCCCGCAGGCCAGCCGAACTGTCGCATCCGTCGAAATCGGATCCTATTCCCGCATAGTTAATCCCCACTTTATCAACTATATAGCATATATGATCAACGGCGTCACGGAAAGTTGCAGCGCCTTCATTGTGTAAAAACTTGTCGTACAGGCACACCTGAACGACACCCCCATTTTCCGCAATGGCTTTCAGCAATTCGTCGGATATGTTGCGCGGATGGTTGCACAGCGCTTTTACCGACGAATGTGAAGCGATTATTGGTAACTTGCTGATTTCCAGAACGTCAAATGCCGTTTTTTCGGATGTATGCGAAATATCAACCATCACGCCAAGCCTGTTCATCTCTTTGACGACCTCTTTGCCGAAAGCGCTGAGGCCGTTATGTGTGCCTGCGCCCACAGCCGCGTCGCATATATCATTGTCGCCGTTGTGCGAAAGGGTGATGTAAACGATGCCCTTTTGCGCAAAACACTCAACATTCCTTATGTCTTTGCCGATGGCATAACCGTTTTCGATCCCTATCAAAACCGACTTCCTGCCTTCAGCCTTGTTTCTTCTTATGTCTTCTGCTGTAATCACCTGAGAAACAAGCGATTGATGCGTTTTTACCTGTCGTTGTATCTCATTTATAATAAACAAAGTGTTGTCCACAGCCCTTTGCGAAGCTTCGACAGTCAGCTCGCCCTGTGGAATATACGCCGCCATGACAACGGCGTCAACTAATCCGTCCCGCATCTTGGATACATCTACTTTCGCCTCATAATCAAGTAGTTCGCCATCAGGTTGATTAAAGAACGTCGGCGGCACTTTCAATGGGTTTTTCTTTCTCAAATCATATCCGAACTCGAAAAACAACGGCGTATCTGTATGTGAATCAATGGAATAGTATTTATGGTGGACGGTTTTTGCCTGTCTGAAAAGTTTGGCTTCGTTTATAAGGCGTTCAAACAGTTTCAGCATTTCCTTATCGCCGCTTTTGGCGACCATCTGTTCGGGGTGCCACTGCACCGAAAAGATGCTGTAATCAGGGTGTTCAATCGCTTCATTGACGCCGTCGGGCGCCGTTGCGGTTGCTATGAAGCCGGGCGCAATGTTTTTTACTGCTTGATGGTGATGGGAATTGACTTTCTGGGTGTGGTGGATGTATTCGGGATTGTTTTTCTGGATTGCTTCGGACTTCGTCCTCGCAATGACGGGAGGGGGGGGCGCAATGATAGGAGAGGGAGGCGCAATGACGAAAACCTCATGTGTCGGGACTTCGCGGGGTTCTTCCTGTCGGTGGTTGAGCGGATGGCCTTCAAACTGCGACGGCAAGTCCTGATAGAGTGTCCCCCCGAAAGCAACGTTTATAAGCTGATGCCCGCGACAGATGCCCATAATGGGAATCTGACGGTTAAAAGCCAACCGAAGAAGCGTCAAGTCGTACTCATCGCGGTATGCGTCAACGCCATCAAGCTGAGGTACAGGCTCTTCGCCCAAAAACTTAGGGTCAAAATCGCCGCCTCCCGAAAAAATCAATCCGTCAAGTGTTTCGACAATAGATGTAAGTGTCTCAATATCAGTAGTTACCGGCACTATCACCGGCGCACCGCCTGCCATCACGACCGATTCATAATAAGGCTCTGCGAGACAGGACATTCCGTCTTTCCTGTTGGCCGAAATCCCAATCAGCGGACGTGAAGCCGGTAAGCTGTAATTATCAACTACCCTGTTCAAAGCGTCAATCTCGGTCGCCATAAAAAAATCTAAAATCTAAAATCTAAAATCTGAAATCTAAAATTTCACGCGTCAATGTTCGCATAAGTAGCGTTCTCTTCGATGAACTCGCGGCGGGGCGCTACCTCTTCGCCCATCAGCATTGCAAACGTGGCGTCGGCTTCTACGGCATTTTCTATTGTTA
>JAISTJ010000028.1 GCA_031272655.1 Tannerella sp. | reverse complement strand
CCTCTTGCCATCCAGAACTCCGTATAGTCAAAAGTAATATTGCCGCCGTAGGCTTTGCCTTTATCTTTCGGGTCGGTGTTAATATTAAACAGGTTGCCGCTGTTTTTAACGCCTGTAAGAGAGTTCTTCTGATAGCCTTCAAAGCCTGCAAGGATATAGATATTGGAACCGAATACGCTGTTATTGTTGCGGCCGCTGTTATAATCGAAGATTATGCTGTCGTTGATGTTTTGTGCAGCGTCTGCGCCATAGCCTAATACTATATGTCCCTGATAGATACCGCCGTCGCCGTTTAAGCAGCCGGGCAGGCTGCAGTCTGTTGAAGCGCCTGTCGCTTTATACTTCGCAGTTGTGATAAACACGCTGCCGGTATCGCCCTGATTGTTCAAATATTTGATATTCCGCGTCAGGATTGAGTCGTAAGCGAAAATTTGCAACTGGCCGTTCTTTTGCTGGGCTTCCGGCGATACTGCCGTATAGTCGAGCTTGTCGTGGAGCTTGATGTTGATTGCTTCCATACGGGTTACGCCGCTGGTGTAATTGTTGAAGATTATCGGGGCTTTGTGGACGTTGTTTACGGCGTCGTAACCGGAAGAAGCGCCAATGCTTGCCGATGTTCTGATCGGTCTGTGAAGATACGGGTCGCTCTCAATATTTCCGTTCAATGCGGTCAGCAACACGGTTCCTGCGCCGCTGTAATTGGTTGATACAGAATCAAATGCCAAAATACTGCCATGACCCGAACCGCCTTCTGCAAAGAGATTCTTTTCGGTCGTAAAGCTTGCAGCTGCAATAACACTGTACGGATCATAGGAATTGCCGCCGTGGGCATCCGCCGTAAGCGTTGTTCCATATTCAACAGCCTTGCAAAGAATGTCGCTGCATAAATACGTACCATCATCAAGACGACCGGCCTGTATTGTGAAGTCCACCGTGTCATTCTGGTTTGCCATATCGTTTAATTCAACCGGTGCGTGGGTCTCAACGTGGCGGCCTGCTGTCAATAGCACATTGCCCGGACGCAAACCTTGCTCCTCTACGCTGATTGTAATCTTGCCGCCTACCTGATTCTCAATATCGCGGGCCGCCGACAGGATTCTCTCGCCTGTTCCGGCGCTCTCGATAGTTAACTTATTGGCAAACAGAATATTACCGTCATACTGGGCGCCGGCTGCGGAGCCTTTATTCCAACAGCTAAAATCAGTCGGCTGCAAACATATACCGTTATCTATCACATCCGCAGGATTAAGTTTGTTACCTGCCTGAATCAGCAGCAATGAAGAGTCGTCTGTTCCTATTGAGAACTTCATCTCGGCGTCATCCATCGCTATGGCTTCAACATTACCCGTCTCTGCAAAAATCAGCGTCGGGCCTGTGCCGTAACCGTCGCCAAGACCGGTACCGACTGAGCGCGTATATTCAAACGTTGTGTCAATATATACACTGTTGTACGCGCGAAGCAACGTCGTGATACTGTCAAGCGAACCAACAGCGGAATAGTCAATTTTCACAGGTCCCTCTAACCATATATCAGCGCCTTCGGTATATCCACATCCGTTTCTTGAAGGATAATATGATGGAAGATAATTATTTAATGTGCAGTTATAAGCATTTGGAGTAGTGCGCAAAGACCAGCTCGTCACATTAGCAGAAGTAGAGAAGTTGTTATAACCAGCTTTAAAAGTAACGCTATCACGTGTGGCAGCAGCCGGTGTTTTTGCAATTATAACCGAATCTCTAAAATGAATAGTATTTTTCGCTTCAAGCAACATAGGTCTTTGTCCGCCTGATATAAGATTAAAAGGTTTCAGTCCATATATATCCTGACCTGCTTGAATTCTAAGTTCGCCGGTACTATCGGCAGTTGTTGAGTTCGTATAACGGAATGTATCCCTTATGAAGACATCGTCATATTCAGAGCGTATTAAAGTATTGCCTTTCTTGTTCTGCTCTATTGTGGCCAATTTATCAAAAAGCACTTCGCCACTTCCTGCATATAATGTATCGTCTATGCACTCACGACTATGCTCTTCACCACCTTTAGCCCAAATCACAAAATTGGTATCCGAATCGTTAATATACCAGATACTGTCTAAAAATTGTATTCCTGCATTGTCGGAAAGCAAACGAATCTCTGTAGGCGCTGCAGCTGTAACACTCGGCTTGAAGGCATTATAAAAATGCAAGTCCCCTGCAGCCTGTATATGCAAAGCTCCTGAATCTTTGGAATTTGTAATCGCGTTAGTTAGCTTTGTAATACCCGGAGTCCACCAATTTATGTCGGCATCGGCTAATTGCGCTATCGTGGGAGATACTTGATTGTTACCAAAATTAAGTACATACAGTGGAGCAAGTGTATCTAAATAGAATACCGGAGTGTTATCTGTTGTAGAGAAGTTCAAAGAAAAATTCTGCGTTGGTCCATTGCAACTTTCAAAGTTCTTTAAAGTACCGCCCGAATAAATATGAAAATGCTCGTAGCCAGTAGCAACCACCCTGCCTATAGCTGAACCATCACCAATTTCGATAACACCTTGATTGTCATTTCCTTTATTAGTTGTTAATCCGTCAAAATTTGGAGATCCTGGGGCGTTTGTTTTATCAGGATCAGTACCATTATAACGCGAAATAGTATGTATATTAGCCATTAATCCATCAAAATCATAACTGCCATAAACTCCGAAAATAGATCCTTTAGGAGTATTATAAGGAGCCGCATAAACAAAAACACCACCTCCATCATTATAGCTCACAAGAGAGTTATTATTTGCATAACTGCCTGTATGAACTCCGTTTGCATCAGGCATTAGATATACCTGAGGATCTGGATCTGGGAATGTTGTCTGAGTGTACAAAATCCTGCGGGAGGTAATGCTATCGCGCTCGTTGTCAAGGTTTGCATAGAAATTTCCTTTTGTACGAATTGTAAAACGATCTTTAAAAGGAACCGTTATCAAAGCATTTGTTTGTATTCTACCTGTTGCCAAAACAGAATCGGCGCTTGCCAACTGACCAATCCATGTCGTACTGTCAATAACATTCGTTGTAATACATGTTGTACTGTTATCTATCAATTGTACAGCTGCATCAAGCTTAGTAACGCCTTTTTCAGGTGCAGGCAACCAGGTAACTGTATATTCAGCAACTGACATTCGTCCAGAATTACAATTTTCCCAATCTAAAGCTATGCTCCCTTCAATACTTGATTTTGCAGTAATCTTATCGTACCACCATTCCAGTGAGTCAAATCTTATTTGCTCAAACGAATTAGAGCCTGCTAAAGCCACAGTTGTAGGACGTCTGTAATTAATAAGATGATTATTTTGACTTGGCGTTCCGAGAACTGATTTTTTTGGTTCACCATTTATTCCTGTTTGATTATTTAACTCCTGAGAGCTGAGACAAGCGCCTCCATTATATTGTAATAAATCAACTCCTTCATCAACAGGAAAATTCGAAACTGTCCAAATAGTTAGAGCAGGTGAAGTAAGGTTTGTATTATGTGTATTTAATCCATCTATTGTGGACGTATAGATTCCTTTATCAGATCCGACTTCTGTAGGAGTAATTTGCTTAGTATAACTATCTGGCAAACCTGTTGCATGATTATGATGCCATACATATACTTTACCTGCATTATCTACAAAACTTTCAAATAAACGGGTACTGCATTGAGCCCAAATAGGAATTGAATTAGCGCCACCCAAGGTAGTTGCAGTTGAAAAATTACTTGAGTTATATTTATTAAATGAATATACTTGCATATCCATATCAGCATATTGAACTCCCGGAGATGGTTTCGGTCCAACATAAAAAGTTACTCCTGTTATTGTTATTCCATTTATGGTATGTGATGAGCTTGGATTAGCCAACATCATTTCAATTTCCGCTTGAGTTGGATGTGCAGGTGAACCAGTTACAACACTAAAGCCTCCATGATCTTGACGTGGAAGTCTAAATACTGAAACCCATCCAGACGCATACCCATCTCCGGCATATGATCGAATTACAACATTTTTTGACAGACTACTACCCAGTCTTATAAACGGCTGATTTGTCAAATTAGACGAATTGGGCGATGTTAACACGCCGGATGTAATTGTAGCTGACTCTCCCGCTCCAAACTGATTATTAACATCATTAGCCCAATAAATAGTATCTATTGTGTTAGGATCTGATGCTCGTCTTGGAGTTACTTTGTCTTTACTATTAACAGTTTGTTTACTCTTTGATACAAGATCTTGATGTTGAGCTTGCGTGACCTGTGTTTGTTCCGCAGCTTGGTCGTGATCGTGATTACAGACAGTACCATCCGCATGTACATGTGTACCGGGTTGGTTTAGGATTTCCGGTTTTATTATCCCGATTTGGGCGGAAATTGTGGTAAAAAAGATAAGAAGACCACCTGCTAAAAGTGGCTTTAATAGTGAGTTCTGGCGGTGAGACCTATGAGATCGCGAACCTGCTCTCTCTCTCTCTCTCTCTCTCTGAGTAATGTATAATTCTCTCATACGAATAAAAATTTATTAAGTTAGTAATTTTTTTGTTTTTGTTTGTTTCTTGTTTTGTTCTTGTTTTGTTTTGTTTGTTGTTTGTTTGTTTTGTTCCATTTCTGGATTGCTTCGGGCTAACGCCCTCGCAATGACGGGACTTCGTCCCGTTGCGGGTGCTCGTCATTGCGAACGTATGTGAAGCAATCCAGTCAATTAAACCTTCATTCCTATTTTTTCTGGATTGCTTCGTTCCTCGCAATGACGGACTGATGTCCCCGTTTACGAGATTGCTTCAGGCTGACGCCCTCGCAATGACGGGACTGCGTCCCGTTTACGAGATTGCTTCGGGCTGACGCCCTCGCAATGACGGGACTGACGTCCCCGTTTACGGGACTGCGTCCCGTTGCGGAAACATTGTCAATAATAAAATCCATACCCATCCGGTTCCGCCGCCGCGTTCCCCGATTAGTTATAGCTTGTTGTCAGAATACTTTTGACATCCTCAACTGGCATCTTCAACCGGCTGGATATCTCAGTATATGGCATCCCGCTGGATACCAATAACATAATAACATCATGCCTATCTTTCATCCGCCCAATCTGCATACCTTCAATCTTGCCAATTTGCAGACCTTCCAACCGCCCAATTTGCAGACCTTCCGACCGCCCGAGCTGCATGCTCTCTTTCTTGGCATACGCCATGCAGTTCTTGACGTCATTGTATTCTGTTATGCTCTTTTTATATTTTTCCATATCTTCTATTGTTAGTTTGTTAATCTGTGCAATCCTGACCCTCTATACATAAAGTCATGCAAAGATAATGAAAAAATCAATATGTTCTATGTTTTACAACGATTTGCGACCAACGCCTCTGCGTGTAGCCAAAATGCGGGGCAAAGAAACAAGATTATTTTTAAATGTGCAAATGTCTGTCAAGACCCACCTGAAAGCCCTCATTTCCAACTTTATTGATAAAATCAATGAAGTTATAAACTTTTACCTATAAATCTCTTAACTTTTTTCTATATTTATTATGTTTTATTATACAAAATCGCGGATTTTAAGGCGTTTCATCTTTAGATTTTCGCATTTTTTTGAACGCCTCCTGAACGGAGCCACACTCGGCGAGTAACTGTTGCGCTTTCTCGAACGCTATCCTGTACTCATCAACGATTATCCTGACGCCGCGATCAAGCAGTTTGTTGTTTTTGAGCTGCATGTTTACCATACGGTTGCCCTTGACGCGCCCCAGACGTATCATCGCTGCTGTGGAAATCATGTTCAGGACAAGCTTTTGCGACGTTCCGGCCTTCATACGGGTGCTTCCGGTAACAAATTCGGGTCCGGTATCAATTTCGATAGCGATGACCGACTCGTAGGCTATCGTAGATTTGGGATTGTTGGTTATACAGGCGGTGTAAGCGCCTTCCATGCGAGCTTCAAACAGCGCATCCCTGACATAAGGCGTCGAGCCGGACGCCGAGATGCCTATCACTACATCGTTTTTGTTGCAGCCTCTTTCTTTCAATTCATTCCAACCGCTGAAGATGTTGTCTTCCGCAAATTCAACCGAAGTGCGCAGCGCGATGTTGCCGCCGGCTATCACCCCCGAAAACAGGTCGGGCGACACGCCGTAGGTGGGCGGGATCTCCGAAGCGTCAAGCACCCCGAGACGCCCGCTCGTGCCAGCGCCTATATAATATACCCTG
This sequence comes from Tannerella sp., assembly GCA_031272655.1. Lineage (GTDB taxonomy): Bacteria > Bacteroidota > Bacteroidia > Bacteroidales > Tannerellaceae > Tannerella. Next base: position 1,446 of record JAISTJ010000028.1, on the reverse strand, counting down.
CCGCCTTTATTGATGCGATCAACGATTTCATCTACCAGTTTGACAATCAGTGGGATAACTTTCTTTACCGCCGCCGGCACTTTGCTGTCTTCCGTATTAATGGCCTCCAACAAATCGCGGGTTGGCTGCTTTTCAAGGTCGTTGTAATAGGAGGGTTGCTCGGTAGGTTTTAGGGGTTTTTTGGGGAATTCTTCCGGGTCTTCCTCTTGGTTTTCGTTTGTTTCTTCTTGGTTTTCGGGGGTTTCCGGGGAGTGGATTGCTTCACTTTGTTCGCAATGACGAAAAAGAGGGGGGTCGCTACTAAGGGAAAGAGGGAGGTCGCAATGACAGGAAAGAGGACGTTCGCAATGACGGAGATGGTATTCGGCGAGTGCGGTGATTGGTTTTTGGAGGATTTTGGCTATGGTGATGCCTTCGGCTTCGGCTGCTTCGATCAGGATTTCCCTGAAGATATGCGCCACAGAGCCTACAAAGTGCACCGGATAGTTCTGATAATCATACTGTTTCACGTTGCGCTTCAGGAAGAGACGGAAATCATTCAGCACAAGTGAGTGAATATCAGGATGTTCAATGTTATCGGCGATAAAATAAGTGAATTCTGCAAGAAACTTGTTAGGGAACGGCTCGCGGTAAACGCGGTCGAGAATTTGCTCAACAGTAAGCCTGTATCGCGCGGCAAACTGCTCTTTCAGCTCGGCGCTCAACGTTCCTTTGTAAATATCGCTGATCAAATGCCGTCCGAGGCTTGCCCCTCCGCCTTCATCGCCAAGTATGAACCCTAACGGCGGCACGTTAGCGGCAATGTTTTCGCCATCGTAAAAGCATGAGTTTGAGCCTGTTCCGAGGATACAGGCTATCCCCGCTTCCGTTCCGCAGGTCGCCCTTGCCGCCCCAAGCATGTCGGAGCCGACAAAGACCTCGCCACAGAACATACTATCCATAATATTCACTACCCGTGAGGCGGTCTCGGCGTTACATCCGGCGCCGTAGAAAAACATCTTGCCGATTGTTTCTATGTCATTAAGCGGCGGAAGCAGTTCCTGATAAAGGATATAACGTATCTCGCCTTCAATCAGGAAATAAGGATTGATACCTTTGGTAAGCGCCGGCATGGGCTTGTCGCGTCCTTCCAAGTCCAAAAGCAGCCAGTCGGTCTTTGTTGAGCCGCTGTCCGCCACTAAAATTTTCGTTTCATCTATCTCAATCATGCCGCAAATTTAATTTTTTTTTGCCGAAAAATGCGGAAATTTGTTTGACATACAAAAATTATTATTATATTTGCGGAGTATTTTTGACTGCAAAATTTTTCAAAAAACAATATTACACCTATGAAAACGTATCAATTTTTTATCAACGGTCAACTGACCGACGCCCATTCAACCGAATGGATTGAAGTGGAAAACCCTTACACAGGGGAGATTATAGCTCGCGCTCCGAAAGGCGACG
>JAISTJ010000205.1 GCA_031272655.1 Tannerella sp. | reverse complement strand
TTCGAGGCAAAAATCATCTACGCCCTCAAAGACGTCCCCGTGCGTATGATTTCCTACGGCGGCAGCAACTACAACGTCTCCCTGCTTGTGCGCGCCGCCGACAAGCAGCGCGCACTGCAGGCGCTCAGCGACAACCTGTTTTAAGTTTCGCCATTGCGTAAAAATCCTTCGCAATGGCGCTTAAAACGGCCAAAAGCGAGCATTCGGATGGAATCGAAACAACGATTCCATCGCCGGAAATGTTAAAATGCGATGAAATCAGAAAAAAACGATTTTATCGGCGTATGCCTAAAAACCGCATTTAATCAGCCTTTTGAAGCATCCCGCAAAAAAAACGAAAAAAAAATTTCAAAAAAAATTGAAAAAAAGTGCGTTTTTTTTTGGAAGTTTCAAAAAAAATATTTTTCTTTGCACCGTTTTTTAAATAAAATGAATTATGAATAACAGATGCAAGCAGTGCGGGTGGAATAATCCCGGCAACAATCAGGTATGTTTAAAATGCGGGGCTCCGTTGGGGTCCACAGAGGAGACTTACGGACGTTCTGCGGCTGCTCATGGCACTACAGTTGACGATTCGCTTTCCGGCACGGGGGTCAAATGCCCCAAGTGCGGCTATATCGTCAGACCTACAGCCAAGCAATGTCCCAACTGCGGCGCAGAAATGGCCGGCAAAATCCCTAAAGAAACTGTTCCGGATACATCTCATGCCTATAGTTATGGTAATGAGACAGTTACCGGTACGGGCAAATTTTCGGAAGAAGCTACCGGCATTTCCGCCGAAAGGCAATCAACAGCCAAATCCTCAGTAGGTAAGAAACTTGTGGGTATATTAGTTTCATACTCACAAAATCCGAATGGTTTTTCGTTCCCCATCTATGAGGGGCGGAACATCATCGGGCGCAAAACGGGTAAGACGTCTATTCAGGGCGACGGACAGGTATCGGAGCAACACTGTGTGATTCTCTACAGAGCTGCCGATAAAAAGTTCAGGTTCAAGGACTTGCAGTCGAGCAACGGTACGCTCATCAACGGCAAGCTCAAGGACGAAGGCGAACTGAAAAATCTTGACATCATCACCGTTGGCGCAACTAAGCTATTATTCCTCACAATCCCTGAATTTTAAGGAGTTAAACAGTTGAATAATGGAAGCATCGGAACGCTGTGATTTCAAAAGTGGAGATTACATCGGGGAATACCGCGTAGAATCTACGCTTGGCGAAGGCTCTTTCGGAAATGTCTATAGGGTAACGGACGCTTACGACAGGAGTTATGCGCTTAAGATTCTCAAACTCTGGGAGTTCCCTCCTGTAGTACGGAAAAAGTTGGTAGAACGTTTTGAAGCAGACTTCGAGACGGGGCAGATCAACAGCCCGTATATTGTCCGTTCACTCACAACAGGTTACATCATGAACAATCCTTTTATGGTGATAGAACACTGTCCGAACGGCAATTTGAGGCGGCTTTCCGGTTGCAGCGATGTCTATCTGCTGGCGAAAGCGGCGCGTGAGATACTCGGCGGGTTGAGGGATCTTCACCGGCACAGGATAGTCCATCGAGATCTGAAACCCGAAAACGTTCTTTTCAAATCTAACGGCACAGCGGCGCTAAGCGATTTCGGCACCTCAGGCGACTGTACGGGCGGAAAAAAGCGTAGATGGGGCATGAAAAAGGAAGTTGTAGGCACTTACGCCTATATGTCGCCCGAGCAGGTCAAAGGCGACAGCGACGCTATCCTGCTGCCTTCCACCGACATCTTCTCTTTCGGCGTAACGATGTTTGAAATCATCACAGGCCAGCTTCCGTTCGGCAGACTGAGTGAGCCGGGGGATCTGGTTAAGTATAAACAGCGCGGCAAGGCGGGCGACTGGGACAGGACGCTGCTCAAAAGCAGTCCTGTCGGCAATCTTTTCCTTCCTGTCATTGAGGGATGTCTCGTCCCCGACTACCGGAAAAGGCTGCAAACGGCTGACTGTGCGCTCGAACTGACGCCGCCTTCAACCGATGAAGCCACTTCTTGGCGGTATCCGTCGGTGCAGCCGGTCAGGAAAGGCTTGGCGCTCAAGGTGCTTTATGGGGATGAATACGGTAAGTCGTTTAAACTAAATGATATGATTAACGGCAAAAAATGCGTCTTAACAATGGGGCGTGCCGATGGCGTTACCGACAACCGTATCTCTATCACAGGCAATCAGGATGGCTATATTTCCCGCAAGCAATGCACGCTGGAGTATGACACCGACAGCCGCAACTGGTATGTCCGCGACGGGCAATGGGACAAGTCCGCGCCAAGGGAATGGCGCTACTCGCACAACGGCACCTACGTCAATTCCGCAAAGGCGGATAAGAACGGCGCCCTACTGCTCCCCGGCGACATCATCACCCTCGGAGCGACGGCTCTTAGAGCGGAAGGATATTGACTGGCTTAATTACAAATTAAGAATTAAGAATTAAGAATTAAGAGTTTGGAGGCTTATTGCGGAGGCAGTGAAGCAATCCGGCTCGTCATTGCGAAGGCTTTAGCCTGAAGCAATCTACTAAAACAAAAGATTTTATAAACAATATTTATTAATTTACAACGAAAATTCTAAAAAAATTGGATTTTATGTTAAACCATTTAAAAATTTAAACAATTATGGCTCAACAGACAAGACCTAATACAAGGTCATTTTCAGGAACAGTTGGCGCCGGACTGGGCGCCGTTTTCGGCAACGGGAAACCGTATTTTATGCTGGAACACAAAGACAATTCGAGGTATTATCGAAGAGGTCAAACGCAGACAATAATCGTTGACAACGCACTCCTTGGTCGCGATTCCAATTGTCAGGTAAGGTTCGACGACGCGTCTTTCCCGACGGTCAGCCGCCGTCATGCGGCTATCGTTCGTGAGGGCGATCAGTGGAAACTTGTACATCTGTCGGATGTCAATCCGACGTTCGTCAACGGCGAGAAAGTCGTTGATTACTACTATTTGCAGAACGGCGACGAGATACAGCTCTCACTGCGCGGACCGCGCATGGGCTTCATCATTCCGCCTCCTGCATCTTCTGACGGCGCCGGATACAGGGAAAACCTCGGCAGGATCACTGACCGCCTCGGCCTTTTCTGGGATCAGGCTATCCGCCCATACAAAACAGCGCTGATTATCCTTGGAATCCTGCTTCTACTAACCATCGGAGGCATCCTCGCTTGGGAAATCTACGAGAACAAACAAACCGAAGAGCATTTTGCACAGATCGAACAGGACGCTCTCGACAACTACAACTACCTGCAGGCTCAGGACGAAAACTTGCGTTCGCAAATCGCTGATAATCTGGCCAAAATTGATGAGCTTGAAAATAGACTCAATGGCATGGAAAGCGACTTGGACACGCTTAAAGTGGAGTTACAGCATGAAACAGACAGTTTGTGGACTGATGTAAACAAAATTTGGAGCGCTTTGAAACGCAAACCTAAAAAGAGCGGTTCGGGCACTGTAAATCCTAAATTTAATAATCCGGCTATTGATGGCTGTTCCCGTTATGTGTACTATATTCGTACTACATATATTGAGTTGAAAAAGGCTAACGGAAATGTAAAACGTATTGTTGATCCTGCAATACAGTGGTCGGGAAGCGCATTTCTGTTGGAAGACGGCCGTTTGGTTACGGCAAGACACGTTGTTGAACCATGGATGACAAAATCAATTTTGTTGAAGTCTGATATAAAATGTCCGAAATGTCAGGAAGCAGATGTCCTTAAGTATTACAGGTTTATACAGGAAGCTAAGCAGCATGTTAGAAGCGGTGGAAGAATAATCGTTCATTTCTCGGCCGTATCTCCTTCATCTTACGTTTATGAACAGTTGCAGTTCACAAATGAAGAATTTCAAGTTAATCGCCGCGATGATGTTGATTATGGCGTCTATATTGATAGAAAGAAATTCCTTGTTGACGAAACCATCGGGCATGACTGGGCGTATGTCAAGACTAATCACAAAGGCGGATTAAAAATTGATATAAACGCGGCAGAATCGTTGGATCGCGGAGTTGACCTAGTCATTCTCGGTTATCCTTTCGGTTCGGCGGCAACTGATGAAGAGATTATAAACTTCACTCCAATAATATCAACTGCTACAACTTCGGCCAAAGGTTTGAATAATGGGCTTATTTACACAACTGCAAGTGGTGCGGAAAGCGGTTGTTCGGGCGGCCCCGTATTCTATACCGATAACACCGGTAACATGGTTGTTGTAGGCATTATTTCAAGCGGTGGCGGTAGATCTACAGGTTTAGTTGTTCCGATATCTGCGCTTTATTGATAACTTTTTAATATTCAATAATATGAAAAAGTTATTATTTCTAACAATATTTCTATTGAGTGTTGGCTTGGTTAGCTCACAGAAAAAAGCTGATAAACAGGAAGTTAAACAAGAACCCCAACCGATAGAAGTCATTAAGATAATCACGGAGCCTCCGGCTGGTGAGGCTCCGATGATTAGTCCGCAGCGGGATCAGGTAGAGAGCGCGATGAAAGATGCGTTGCTCATTATCCGTTCGTCGTATCAGTTGCGTGAGTGCGGTACCGGACGCTATTACGGATGGAATAACGGATGCCATTTCGGCGATTCCATCTACAGTTTCGGCGTCAAGGTGCAGTGCGGTTACTATACCACCGACAGGTCTTACCGCCCATGGAACTACGATAAGAAATTTCAGATGTTCGACTGCAAGAGTATCTATATTCCTACTCTCTCAGCTGTCGAATACCGTGAACTTGAGCGGTTTAACTACACTTTGTTCTCGTCCGACCTGTATGACTACAGTATGATCCACCCGAAGATGGTTTATGGAATAGAAAATTCCTTCTATTTTCAGAACGGTCTGAGCGTTTATGACGGTCTTAGCCTTGATCAGGCATGGATTGTCTGGCTTGCTACCGACCAGCAGTTAAGCCAGCAGCCCGCATCCGAAGTTACTATCTTTGCACAGCGCGACGCACTGCTTGCTACTCATGGAGTAGGCGTGTTGCCGGTTACTCCTCCCGATTTTCCCAAGAATTTCCTTGGTGGAGTATGCGTAATACCGGTCGTCAACGTCGGCAGGATTGATATGCAACTTGCAGGATTGATAGTTCAGGAAGACGGTAAATGGTATTTGTCCCGCGTAGGTAAAGGCGCTAACTGGCATAACGCCACACCGATGGACGGCGCTTTGACGCCCGTTGGCAGCAGACCGCAGGTCAGAACGTCCGCATCCGGCGACTACTCAAGCGAGTTCTATATCCAAGCCGGCGGCGGTATGTCCGATATGAGGTACAACCTCAACAAAGGGACGATTTCATCGGGATTTGAAGGCGACTTCGGTTTCGGATTTCGACACTTCTTCAACCGCAGCTTCGGTTTCCATGTCGGTCTTGAAGGCAGATTGTACGGTTCTTCGTTTGCTGTTAAAGAATTGGCAGCTGAAGATCTTACCGTTCATAAAAATCCTGTTGTAGATGATGAATCCGAATTTGTTATCCGTTCAAGTTTTAAAGATCTGGAAGAAGTTCAGAGTGCGTTGTTCTTGCAGATTCCTTTAATGCTCGACTGGCAGATACCTGTGGCGAAATCTACTTATGTTTACCTGAGCGCAGGTGGTAAAATCGGTTTGCCGTTATCTGTAACTTCCTCACAAACAATAAGTTCTGCTACTATAACAGGCTATGATCCGGCTTCGGAACGTGTTTATACGGACGAGTACGGCTTCGGCACTTACACAAACAAGAAGAAAGATTACGACATCACTTATAAAACGGCGTTTTTAGCGGCGTTTGAAGGTGGTGTCAAGTGGAAGATTTCAGGCGGCAAAAACTCTGTCTATACAGGCGTCTATGTGGATTACGGTCTTAACAATATCTACAGTGAGCCTGCAAAAGCAGACAAGTATCTTGTTCAGTATAAGTACTTTCCGCTTGAATATACTCCAAACAGCCTCCTTCGTACAGGTGCAATCAATGACGTCCGTCCGTTTGCGGTCGGTTTGAGGATCGGTATAGGTTTCGGCATAGGAGGCAAAAAAGCCGTCTGCGTCCCAACGAAGGACAAGCCTTGCCCGCCTGTCCGGGTTATGAATTCCGACGGCTGTCCCGAGTGCAACAAACGTTACAGGTAAATAGTTTATAATTAGCATGTTGTCGCAAAGAACAACAAACCGGACAAGTATTGAGTTTAGAATTAGTTCATAGTTTGTCATCAGTAACGGCTTCCCTTTTTCACAAAGCGAAGCCGTTACATTTTTTTTGCAAACCCTATAAGGCTTGCACATCCCGTCGCATCCCGTCGCAACTGTAGGGACGTATCGCGATACGTCCCTACCCAGCTCCCGTCATTGCGAACGAATGTGAAGCAATCCAGTCAATAAACCCCAACTATATCGAATACTGCTTGCCTATTCTCAGAGATAACGGATTTGATTGAATGTCAGATTGCTAAGCAGGCAATGCGCCGTTGCGTAGATATTGCAAGCAGGAACGGCTTGTCGTCAATGACTGCGGACGAGATTAATGCCGAAATAGAGGCTGTAAGGCGATGAGGAAAAGCGTTTTGTGAATTTTCCTCAAAAGTACAAGAACACGGAAGCACAAAGGGCTGAATGCCTCGCTTGCTCGTAAGGATCAAAACTTCGCTTAAGGCGCGTGCAGGTTAATAACGTGATATACATTGTTTTGTATCAGGATATAACGCAAAGAAGCATACCGATTTGGAAATAGGCGTGAGCAGATAAGTTCTGGCGATAGCAGATAGGTTTTTTATATTAAGTTGAATCCCGTCAAAACCTCCATTAGAAAATCATTCAAGTGTTTGAAAGTGTCTTGTTGTGTAACTATTTCATCCAAGCCTTTTGTTCCATGAAAAGAATTATTACGAATACGGTAAGCGATAATTGACAAGCCAAGTATCATATCTTTCTTTGATGCATTATTGTTAGTAAGAAATACTTCTAATCTATCCTTATAGTTCTTCTCTGTTTTTTTTGGTGTTCTACTAAACAGTGTATCGAAATTTCTATTTGTACTTCCTGTATTAATATTAATATAACGTCGTTTGAAAAAATCGAAGCCATCTTTTATTATTTGATGGTTGCTAATATTAACATTGGAAATGAAAGTTTCTATCCTTCTTAGTCCCAGTGATGTTGTTTGACCGTTTCCTGCTTCCTTTTCAAAGACATTCCACAACAAACAAAAACTTTCCATTTCTTCAAAATCATTTTTACTACGATACGCAGAAAATTTTCTATTAATCCAGTTTATTACTCTTTGAGTTGCCATAAGTTACTATTTATAGTTAATATTCTTATTTATAAGTATTTACTATTGTTCGTCTTGCACGCAGCGGACTGAACGACCTCTGTTACGGACACAATCTTCAGAACAATTCACACCGTAATTGTCATAAAAATACATGCAGAAGGCAAAATCTTCACCAGAAACAGTACTTGACCAGTAGCGGCCGAATCTAATTGGCTTTTCGGAGTCATTTAGATCTCCTACGTATAATCTACCATCGTCTTCGTCTCTACAGCCAGCATCAAGAGCGCTAATATGCGCCGTGTAATTTATCTGTATTTGTAATTCGTAAGTATTCATGTCATTTCCTTTTATTTAGTTTCAACAAAATAGATTCTGGTATTTCGCCTAAAGCAGGACGGTCTGATTGCGACACGTCAAATATTCCATACAATAAATCACTAAATCTTTCCTCAAATTTACTGTCATCACTCATGTCAATAAACATTTTGCTTTTAATAAAAACAGGAACGCTACTCTCTTTACTGCCGCGTATAACCGGTATAAATGTATCACTATTTTGTTTATCGTATAATGCAGATGTTATGATTTGAGCCTCGTAACCGGCACCGCCTTCTCTGTTTTCCGTTTTTCTTTTATATTCTGGAGTTAGTATTAAAACTACTTTATCTGCATTAGCAGATTTTTCCATGAAATGTGGAATATCTTTCCCGACGCTTAATTCATAAATATCTAACAATACTTGCACTCCATGCCCAATAAGTTTGTCGGCTAAATTTTTCACCCAGGACTGGTGCTGTTCATTATCATGCGAATATGAAATGAAAACTATCGGACGTTTGAATTCATCTTTATCTGTTGTTACGTTCTTTGTATCAACGGGATTGTTTTCTTTTTGTTGCCTTGAGATTATCATAACCGAATTATTGGTCTTGATAGTATGGTAAGATTTATCAATGTTTGGGAATAACGCTTTTATGTCTCGCAAATTATTCGGACAATGTTGCTCTAAATACTTTATTATTAGTACGTAAAACTCATATCGTTTGTCCTCATGCATATTCATAATAACATCAGAGAAAAAGACATTTCTTGATGTTGACAGTTCCTTTTTTGCTCTCTCTTGGATAAACATGTTATATGACGGTATTGTATTGTCAATTTTCTCGTGCCAAGTTTAGAAACATATTTCCTTTCATATAGCAGGGTGATGTTCCTTTAGTGCCTATTAAATCCCAAAGTCTGTTAAATGCTTGATTCCAGTTCATATTTCAAAAAAAATCACACCGCTTTGCGGTCATTAGTAATGTTTCCCTTATTCATCTGGCTTTTCGGACTCGCCGCGTTTTTTGAAATGGTCTCTGCCTCCATGTCTCGGGTTCTGTTGAAATGATACTGTTTCATAATGAGTTATGTTTTATTTTGTTTATAGCGCTCTGTTCATAAGCGACCCAGAATACGCCTTCCTTGTACAATCGCACCTCGTCCGGGGTGACATGGCTGATTTTTTCTGTTATGTCCATTTTTTTAATTTTTTAAATAGTCAAAAAAAAGTAAAAACAAATCAAATTTTAATCTTGCACGCACCGGACTGAAAAGGCGAAGCCCAAGTAACCTTCAATCCATAAGCCTCCTCTCATGGACCAGCCGACACTGCGGAAGGTAATATAGTAGATGCAGCTACCAGTGTACGGGTAATAATCTTTTCTAAAGAATTCACTCGTCCAGTAGAATCCCTGCGTGCCGACGTAGTTGAGCGTAGGGTAAATGACTAAATGGTAGCTTTCGTCGTAGATGCCGCGATAGCCAGCAGCAGGCAGGAACACAGCACGTGATGTAGTTTTATCAATAAACAACCCGCCGGACATACCATTGTAGGTAGTCCATTTATAGTTTGCTCCTGACAATAGTTTTTCGTATTCTTCTCTAGATGGACCGTGAAACCCCAATGGACAGGGGGAGTATTGCCATCTGCCGGCGTTTGTGTAGGTTGGAGGGGATAGATTACGAACGTCCCATGCCGTGCCGCCATTGCTGTCCTTTAACGGGTCTTCTGCGCTCCAACCGATTAGGCTGTTCCATTTGTAGAACATACCGGGAACGTCGGGGCTGGAGGCAAATGTGCCGGGCATATCCACATTGCAGGTAGCCCAAGTAACACCATTGATAACTACAGTGGATGCCCCATCCCAAACATATTCACCGATAGACGTCACAACGCAGGTTGCCGACTTTCCTCCTGCCGTTACCGTGATAGTGGCTGTGCCTACAGTTATGGCAGTTACTTTGCCGGTGGCGTCAACGGTGGCTACGGTGGAATTGCTTGTCGTCCATGTTACGGTTTTGTCGGTTGCGTTTGTTGGGGTAACGGTTGCTGTTAGAGTAGCGCTTTCGCCAACTATCAATGAAAGAGTTGCTATATTCAACGAAATTCCGATTACGGCAACGGTTGCCGCAGTAACGGTTACTGGGCACGTGGCTGTTTTTTCGCCTGCTTTGGCTGTGATTACTGCCGTGCCTTCCTTGACGGCAGTAACTTTGCCGTTGGCGTCAACGGTGGCAATCGCGGTGTTGCTTGACGTCCAGGTAACCGTTTTATTGGTCGCGTTTGCCGGCGTAACCGTCGCTGTGAGAGTAGCGGTTTCGCCTGTCTTCAACGCAAGCGTTGTCTGATTGAGCGTTACGGCGGTTACGGCTACCGTATTTGCTGTAACCGTTACCGTGCAGGTTGCCGATTTTCCTCCGGCTGCAGCGGTGATTGTTGCTGTTCCTGCTGCAACGGCAGTCACTTTGCCGTTAGCATCAACGGTGGCAATCGCGGTGTTGCTTGACGTCCATGTAACCGTTTTATTGGTCGCATTCGAAGGAGTAACGGTTGCCGTGAGCGTTGCCGACTCGCCTTCTTTCAACGCGAGGGTGGAATTGCTGATAGTTATAGCAGTTACGGCTATCGTACTATTATTGACCGTTACAACGCAGGTTGCTGATTTTCCTCCTGCCGTGGCGGTGATAGTGGCTGTGCCTACGGTTTTGGATGTTACTTTGCCGGTTGCGTCAACGGTGGCTACGGCGGAATTGCTTGACGTCCATGTTACGGTTTTGTCTGTTGCGTTTGTCGGCATAACGGTCGCAGTGAGGCTAGCGCTTTCGCCGACTGTCAATGCAAGAGTGGTTACATTCAACGAAACTCCGGTTACGGCAACTGTCGCAGCAGCAACCGTTACTGTGCATGTGGCTGTTTTTTCGCCTGCTTTGGCTGTGATTACTGCCGTGCCTTCCTTGATGGCGGTTACTTTGCCGGTATTGTCAACGGTGGCTACTGCCGAACTGTTTGAAGTCCACGTAACTGTCTTGTTTACAGCGTTTGAGGGAGATACGGTTGCTTGCAGGGTCGCGGTTTCGCCCGGCTTCAAGGCGAGTGTCGTGCGGTCGAGGGATATGCCTGAAACTGCAACATCATCAACTGTTATGGTTACCGATATGGCGTATTTTGTGCCGTCAACATCTATCGTAATCGTGCCTGTGTAGGTGCCTTTAGACAGCCCGGACGGGTCAATGACGACAATGATAACCACCGAGCCGCCGACGTCAATGGCGCCTGATGCAGACTTTGCAGCGACGGCAGACGACGAGCCGCTTTTCAGCGTTATCCAGTCCTTGTTTGAGGTGACGGAATACGATACCGGTACGCTGCTTTCGTTCTTTATCGCGAACTGCTGCGCCGAAAGGTCTGACACAAAGTTCAGTTTATTGACGCTGACGGTTGCCGGTTGGTCTTCGTCATCTCCGTGCGATACGATAGTTGTGGTGCATGCAGCTATCAAAAGCGCGGCCAGTATGTAAAAGTATTTCCTTTTCATAATCATTTATTTATAAGTTAATTACTTATAATTTGGATTTGACCAAAGCAACTGCCGGTAAGGGCATGATATTATTGAACTTTCTTGCTCATTTTTATTTCTTTCTCAAAATCTTTTTTAAACAATTTGAAGAAAGTATCATAACGTTGCTCTTTATTGTTATTTAAATCATCTATATAATCATTAAAAAACTTTTCAAGTCGCACATGAACTATTAAAGTATTTATTTTCAAATATTTGCCGAAAAGGACAAATGGACTTGGGTGAAGATATGAGAACTGACCGCAGTTTTTTATACGACTTTCATGCAGTAATCCATTACGAAAATCATAATATGCATTATTAGCGATTTTTCTATTTATTTCTGGAAATATTAACTTCAGCATCTTTTTCATTCTAACTCTTACTCTGTTGGCGATACCCAATAGTCCTTTAGTGTCGTAATAATACCGTGCCAGAGCATCAATCAGTGCAAATTCAAGGATGCCTGCCGCAAAAGCATGTGCATTGTCATTAAGCGACTTAATAGGATCAAGATAGTATCCTTTGATTCTATCTTCAAAAGCAGCAATAAGCGTGTCTTTATCCAAATTTAATTCTTGCATCCGTATTTTCGGTGAGAAAAATATTCCATCTTTTGTATCCATAATCTGTTAATTATTAGTGTTAGACATTTTTTGTAACTCTTGAAGAATTGCTTCCGCGAACTTTAGTAGAAACGCTTTCAATTCACCTACGGGAATTCTTGCCGAGAAGTTTTCTTGGTTTTGGGGATTTCCTCTGGGATAGTCATGAAAGTCAATATCGGTTATATCATTACCATTTCCTGCGGACTGGATACGGAAATTTCCATGACAGACAGCATTCCTGAGATGCCGGACAAAATCCTTACTTTCTTCGCTTTCATTTCCATCTGACAAGCACTTGGAAACGTGGTCTTTTCCTATCCCCCAAACTGTAAACGACACGTCGGGGATTGTATCCAAATACTTCTCTTTTGGGAAAACAAGTAGCCCTAACATGCAGTTGATCAACAATGTAATCGTTTTATTATCACGATAGCTTTTAACAAGTCTAACTGTCCGTTCGATAAAATTTTGTTCTAATTTGTACATAATCATTTAATATTTAATCATTTAATATAATCTATTCTTCTATAATATTCACAAAGGTGTCCCAGTAGACAGCGGTTTGGTAGGCAGCTTTGGAACCTGTTGGAACGTATAGTATGCAAGTACTGCTGTTTATGCCTTCGAAGGGGGAGGTTTTACTAAATATTGTGATGACCGTTGGCGGTGTAGAACTTTTACAGTGTATTGACTGTATATTACTGCAACCCAATGCATACAATGCGTCTTTCGCGCCCTCTTCCCCATCCCCCATCATTTTTTTTAAACCAGAAATATCTACGAAAGCCACAAAAGTATTTCCATCATAATCAGCAATGCCACCATGACTTTTAGTCCCTCCATCATCGGACTTCGGACTCTTTTTGCTTTTCGGACTTGACCGAAAGTTCGGTTGAATCGTCTCTATGCTGTTGCCAGTGTTTCGGCTCTCTCTGTTATACTCAATCCTTTCCATATATCTTTATTTAAATTTAGTGAAAACCACAATCATCTTGTTCGCATTGACATCTGAACTCCGCATTTCTCAAAGCACGAACTCTTGTAATATCTGAAAAGGGTTCAGGAGAATCTCCATGCGCCCCATAACTACTTGTGTTTTCATGACATTGCTGACACAAAACTTGTGCATTATTAATCCCGTTGCCACCATCACGTCTTATGTGATGTACCTCTAATTCGGTTCTATTGTTGCATCTTGGCATAATAATTAATGTTTTACGTCCGCTCCTTTTTCGGACATGATGGTTTGCTCGAAACCGAAGACGTTTCGAAATGCCCCGTTATTTTGAATGGTCTCTGGCTCCATTGCGCTCTGCATGCGACTTTCTGCAATCTGTTCCTGTATCATAT
>JAISTJ010000175.1 GCA_031272655.1 Tannerella sp. | reverse complement strand
TATACGGCTTACGTGTGGTTGCTGAAAGTACGCCCTGCCGCCGAAGTAGGGACGCATGCCTACGTCAATCCCTTTGTCGCCGTCTTCATGGGTATAACTTTCGGACACGAAGTCGTAACGGCGATACAGTTTATTGGCTTGATAATTATACTTTTAAGCGTTGCTTTGATAAGCATTAAAACGGGTAAAAATGGGTAAGGCGCGTGATTTCATGAGGCGATGGAAAATGAGATATATCATAGCATTGATGCTTATTGTTTATCTTTTTTGCTTGCCGAAACAACTCTTTGACGTCCCTTTCGCGACGGTTGTAACCGACCGTAACGGAGAGCTGCTCGGGGCGAGGATTGCCGCCGACGGGCAATGGCGTTTCCCGCCTTGTGAAAACGCCCCCGAAAAGTTCGCCAAGTGCCTGATACTCTTTGAAGACCGCTATTATAAATATCATTTCGGCGTCAATCCGTTTTCCGTTATAAGGGCTTTGAAGCAGAATATCGCTGCAGGCCGCACCGTCAGCGGCGGCAGCACCATCACCATGCAGACCGTTCGCCTCGCACGCGGCAAAAAACGCACCGCAGGCGAGAAAATCATTGAGATGATGCTCGCTACCCGCCTCGAATGCAGGTATTCCAAGCGCGAGATACTCGCCCTGTATGCTTCTTATGCGCCTTTCGGCGGTAACGTGGTCGGCATAGACGCGGCTGCATGGCGCTATTTCGGCCATCCGTCAGACCAACTGTCTTGGGCTGAAGCGGCCGTTTTAGCTGTTCTGCCGAATGCACCTTCGATGATTAACCCTTCTAAAAACCGTTCGGCGCTGCTTGAAAAACGGAATAAACTATTGCAATCGCTTTATAATGAGCATGTTATAGACAATATAGACTTTGAACTTGCATTGAGCGAGGAGCTTCCGTCGGAGCCGCTGCCGTTACCGCAAACGGCGCCTCATCTCGTTACTTATTACGCTAAAAATGAGGCGGGTAAGACTGTCAAAACTTCAATAGACAGGAATTTACAGATTCAGTCGGAAGAAATTCTTGAACGGTGGCATAACGAGTTAATACGCAGCGATATACGCAATTTGGCGGCATTGGTGATTGATGTACGGACGGGCGAGGCGGTCGCTTATTGCGGCAATGTCTGCTTTGATTCGGGCAATTCGGCCAATCAGGTTGATATTATAAGGTCGCCGCGCAGTACTGGCAGTATCCTGAAGCCCTTACTCTATTGCGCCGCTTTGGAAGAGGGCGCTATTCTTCCGCATACCCTTTTGCCTGATATTCCTCTGAATATCAATGGGTTTACACCACAAAACTTCAATATGCAGTATGACGGCGCGGTGCCTGCTTCAAAGGTCATTTCCCGCTCGTTGAACGTGCCGTCGGTGTTTTTGCTGCGCGAATACGGTGTCCCGAAGTTTTACGATTACCTCAAAACGGCGGGTATCACGACCCTCGACAAGCCTTCGTCGCATTACGGCTTGTCGCTGATTCTCGGAGGCGCCGAGGCTACGCTTTGGGACGTCGCTTTCGCATATTGCTCTATGGCACGGGCGCTAAACGAGATTCAAAACCATGTCGGAGCAGGCTATAAAGGCGCGGTGTGGCAGGTTTTTGATGCGATTAAGGAAGTGAACCGTCCCGAAGAAATTGACTGGCGATATATTCCGTCCATGCAGACTATCGCGTGGAAAACGGGCACAAGCTACGGTTTTCGCGATGCGTGGGCTGTGGGAGTTACAAGTCGTTATGTTGTAGGCGTTTGGGTCGGGAATGCCAATGGAGAGGGCAAACCCGAACTTGTAGGTGCACGGACGGCTGGCCCCGTGATGTTTGACATCTTCAATATGTTGCCCTCGTCGCCTTGGTTCGACTGTCCCGAAGACGAATTTACCGAAGCTGTCGTGTGCCGACGTTCGGGACATCTTGCAAACCGTTACTGCGACGAAACGGACACGATGTTGATACTTCCCGCAGGGTTAAATACGGAGCCGTGCCCTTATCATACATTCATTAATACGACCGCCGACGGGCGTTTCAGGGTATTTGAAAACTGCATGGCGGAAAACGGGCAGGCTGTAAGGCGGAGTTGGTTCGTTCTGCCTCCCGTATGGGAATGGTATTATAAGCAGCATCACCCTGAATATCTGCCACTTCCGCCGTTTTTGCAAGGCTGCGGCGGGGAATCTCAATCGCCGATGGCATTTATCTATCCTCAAAACGGCAACGCCCGCGTTTACCTGCCGCGCCAGTTAGACGGCAGCGAGGGCGGCGTAACCTTTGAACTCGCCCACAGTAATGCCAAAGCAACGGTCTTTTGGCATTTGGATGAAAATTATCTCGGCTCAACCCTTGATTTTCATAAACTCACCGTCAGCCCTCCCAAAGGAAAACACACGATAACGGTAATAGACAACGACGGCAACACGCTCTCGACGGCTATCATTGTGGAATAAATTGTCATTGAAAGCGCCCTTTCACCCGTCATTGCGAGTACCCCTCACCCGTCATTGAAAGCGCCCTCTCCCCGTCATTGCGAGTACTTCTCACCCGTCATTGCGAGCGCAGCGAAGCAATCTAATCGTCATTAGCCAATTCAGGCTCAGGCTCGGTTTCAGCTTCGATTTCAGGCAAATCTTCATCCCCCATTTTAGCCCCAAACCGACTGACACTCAGTATTATACCGAAATAAACACAAGTTAAAACCGTCGAAGTGCCCCCTCGACTTATCAGCGGTAACGGCTGACCTGTAACCGGTATCAGCCTGACAGCAACCGCCATGTTTATAAATGCCTGAATAACAATGAGTAACCCACATCCAAGCACAAGGTATTTAGGAAAAAGTTTGTCACATCGTCGCGCAATTATGGCTACGCGGAACATCAGCACCACATAGAGCAACAGCACGAAAATCCCCCCTGCAAGCCCCATCTCTTCAATGATTATTGCATAAATAAAGTCGGAATACGCCTGTGGCAAAAAGTCGCGTTGCAGGCTTCTGCCCGGAAGTTTGCCGATGATGCCTCCCCGCGCTATTGCTATGCTCGCATGCGTTACCTGATAGTTACTGTCGTTGAAAGCAAACTTTGTGGAGTCTTTTCGCGACCCGAAATCTTCGATACGGCTCTGCCAAGTAGCCAACCGGTCGGGCAAATGTTCTTTTACAAAACTTTTGGGCAAATATTCCAAAGTAAAAATCAGCAAAATCCCGCTCAAAACAAGCGCTCCACAGAGCAGAAACAGCTTTTTCAACGGCGCTTGCCCTACGAACATCATCGTTATGCAGACGACAAACAAAATCAAGGCAGTTGAAAAGTTTTCCGGAAAAATCAGTGCGCACGTTATGCCTACGCCGACAATTATTATCCAAAAAGTTTTGTCGGGCGTGTATTTTTCCTGTTTGCTCAAAACAAAAGCTACGAATATGATACACAAGAGTTTAGCTATCTCGGAAGGTTGAAACGAAATGCCTCCAAATTCAAGCCATCGGGCGGCGTCGTTGGCTCTTACCCCGATAAACGGCGTAACGGCAAGCATCAGGATTGCAACCGGCAGAAACATAACGGCAAACGAATAGTACTTGCTGGGGATATTGTGCAGCAGCAGGACGGCGCCAAAGCCTATAAACAAAAAAGTGGCATGCCTCGCTATCGGCGACCAGTAGTACGCATTCTTGTAGGCGAGGGTGCTGGTGGCGCTGTAAACTTCCACTAATGAAATGAGACACAGGAACATAAATATGACCCATACCACTCTGTCGCCCTTAAAAAGTTTGTTAGCTAATTCCATCTACTGTTCTGTTTTGAGTCTGTTTTCACACGAATAATTTTCCGCAAATGTACTGATTTTTTCTTTTGAAAAATGGAATTTAATTAAAAAAATGTATATTTGCAGCACAAAAAAGCGAAATCGAACATGTCAGCGAAAGAATATTTTTTGAAATTCGTATCTTTTGATACCCGTTCCGACGAGGCTTCGACTGCAACGCCAAGCACGCCGGGGCAGAGGATTTTTGCCGAATATTTAGCTCAACTGCTGAAAGAAATCGGAATGGAAGATGTTACGCTCGACGATAACTGTTATGTGATGGCAACCCTGCCCGGACCGTCTCCCGCTATAGGATTTATCGCTCATTTGGACACAAGTCCCGATCTTTCGGGAAAAGATGTCAAACCACAATTAATTGATTATCAAGGAAATGATATAGTTTTAAATGAAGAATATACCCTGTCTCCGTCTATTTTTCCCGAATTGAACGATTATATCGGTCAGGAACTGATTGTTACTGACGGCACAACGCTTCTCGGGGCAGACGATAAAGCAGGAGTCGCCGCCATAGTCGCCGCTATGCAGTATCTTATTGAAAATAAGGATATTAAACACAGAAAAATAAGAATCGTATTTACGCCTGATGAAGAAATTGGGAGAGGAGCCGACAAGTTTGACGTTAAAAAGTTCGGATGCGACTGGGCTTACACTATTGATGGCGGAGCTATCGGAGAGCTTGAGTATGAGAATTTTAACGCGGCGGCAGCCACTGTAACCGTTAAAGGTTGCAATATTCATCCGGGTTATGCCAAAGACAAAATGCGAAATGCTATTGATGAAGCTTTTCTGTTTAATCTTCAGCTTCCCGAAGATGAGCGCCCCGAAACGACCGAAGGATATGAAGGTTTTATCCACTTGACTGCCATGATCGGCACGGTTGATGAAGCAACGCTCAAATATATCATCCGCGACCATGACAAGCAAAAATTTGAAGACAAAAAAGACATGTTGAGGGATATTGCAAACAGGATGAAAACGGTTAAGGATTCGGAAATAACCGTTGAAATCCGCGATCAATACTATAACATGCGCGAAAAAGTAGAGCCTCGCCGCGAAATTATTGATTTGGCGTCGGAAGCGATGAGGAAATGCGGCGTCGAGCCTGTGATAAAGCCCATTCGCGGCGGCACCGACGGCGCACGGCTGTCATTCATGGGGTTACCGTGCCCGAACATCTTCACCGGAGGGCATAATTTCCATGGTCGCTACGAGTTTTTGCCCGTGCGCTCGCTCGAAAAATGCTGTGAAACAATTATTGAAATCATAAAATCAACTAACTCATTAAAGATATGAAAAAATTACACCTTATATCTTTTGCTATTTTGTTGTATATCAGTGCTTTATCTGCGACGGATACTATTTCTGTCGCTTCATTCGGGTTGAAACCCGACAGCCGCGAGAACGCTACGCCTTATCTGTTAAAGGCCCTCGAAGCGTGCAAGGGAAAAGCCGCTCCGGTACTCGTTTTTCCGAAAGGACGTTATGATTTTTGGCCACAGCATTGCATAGAGCGGTTTTATCCCGAATCGAACACTACAAATATTGCCGACAAGCGGCTTGCGATGCTGATAGAGAAGCAGTCGAACCTTGTTATCGAAGGCAACAGCTCCGACCTCGTTTTTCACGATCGCATCCAACCCTTTACAGTTGATAACAGCGACAACATCACTATCCGCAATTTTACTATGGATTGGGATATTCCGCTGACGGCGCAGTCGCTTGTTACTAACACCGGCGATGATTTTATTGAATTGAAAATAAACATCCTCGAATCGCCTTATATAATTGAAAATGAGCAACTTGTATTTGTGGGCGAAGGATGGAAAAGTGCATGGGGCGGCACTATGGAGTTCGATGGAAAGACGCGCATAGTTGTTCCGCAAACGGGCGACAGGGGTTGCATCCGCTACGAAGGCAACTACAAAGCGGTTGAGATTGAAGCCGGAACAGTCCGTATTTATGCTGCTTACAAGCGTAAACCCGCTGTCGGTAACCTGCTTGTGATGAGGCACAGCCTGCGCGACCATGCAGGGGTTTTTATCACTGACAGCCGCAACGTAACTGTCGAAAACCTTGAAATGTATCACAACTGCGGACTTGGCATACTGTCGCAATACTCTGAAAATCTGACTTTTATACGGGTAAACTGCGTCCCTAACGAGAAAAAAGGCAGAATTTTGGCGGGGCACGACGACGGCTTCCACTACTCAAACTGCCGCGGACTTATCACTGTTGACGACTGTACTTTCCATGCCCTGATGGACGATCCTATAAATGTTCACGGCACATCTGTGCGTGTGCTTGAGCGGAAAGACAATCACACGCTGCTTTGTAAATTTATGCACGAACAGAGCGCCGGAATGGTCTGGGCGCGCGTGGGCGAGACGGTCGGTTTTATCCGCAGCGCTTCAATGCAGACGATTGCGCAGGGTACGGTTACAAGTTTTGTTAAAAAAGACAATGCCATGTTTGAAGTGTCTTTCAAAGAGACTGTGCCACAGGAAATTACCGAAAAAGATGCGCTTGAAAACCTGACATGGACGCCGGATGTGGTGATCAAAGATTCCCGTTTCCTGAGCTGCCGCGCACGCGGGATACTGCTTTCGACGCCCGGAAAGATACGTGTTGAGAATAACGTGTTTGAATCAAGCGGCTCGGCCATTTTGATTGCCGGCGACGCCAACTTCTGGTTTGAATCGGGCGCTGTGAAAGATGTTGAAATTAAAGGCAATAAGTTCAATGCGCCGTGCCTGACGTCCATGTACCAGTTTTGCGAGGCGGTAATCAGCATTTGTCCGGAAATCCCTAAGCCTGAGGCGAATAAGATTTTCCACAGGAATATCCGCATCACGGACAATGAGTTTCACCTTTTCGATTATCCGGTTCTGTACGCCTTTTCGGTGGACGGGATTGTGTTTTCCAACAATCGCTTAATCAAAAGCTCTGATTTTGAGCCGTTTCATTATCGAAAAGATGGCCTCACATTCCGCTTTTGCCGTAATATAACAGTTTCGGGCAATAAAGATGAAGGCGGGATACTCGGCAAATCAATCCGCCTTGCCGACACGCCGCTTAAAGAGCTTAAGGCAGACAAAAAAACCGGATGGAAAATAGTTAATTAACTGATTGTGTAACAAATATAAAAAATTTAGATTTATGAAACGAGTATTTATTTATTTTAGCGTGATTATGATTTCGTTTTCTGCTTATGCCGAAAACGCTGTAAAAGAAACAATTAAAGAAAAGGAGGAACTGACAGTGAAAGATGTTTACGAATTTGTAAAAAAGTGCGGTTTTTACTTTATCGCGACCGCGGATGGAGACCAGCCGAGAGTGCGCCCGTTCGGCACAGTGGCTATTTTTGAAAACAAGCTGTATATTCAAACCAGCAAGCAGAAAAATATAGCTAAACAGTTGAAAGCCAATCCGAAAATAGAGATTTGCGCATACGACGCGTCCGCCGGCAAGTGGGTTCGCATTGAGGCAAAAGCTATTCCCGACGAGCGCCGCGAAGCCAAAAAGTACATGCTCGACCAATATCCAGAGCTTAGGAGCATGTATTCGGAAGACGATGACAAGACGCTTGTCCTCTATCTTAAAGATGCAACCGCGTATTTTAGCTCATTTTCCGAAGAACCGCAGACCGTTAAGTTCTGAAGCAGATGAAACGGTTGCTATTTTTGTTGCTGGCGGCGCTTTGTTGTAACAACGTCGCTTCTGTGTCATTGAATACCGGCTGGTATGCCCGCCGTGCAAACGAAGTGCTTGTCGATGGTAATACATTGACTGTCAAGCCATTTGACCTCACGGGTTGGATGAAAGCGAAAGTGCCCGGAACGGTTTTGACTACATTGCTCGAAAACAATGTTTTCCCCGCGCCGGAGTTTAGTATGAACAACATGTTAATCCCTGATATTTACCATGTTGGACGGGATTATTATACGTACTGGTTTGTAAATCAGTTCACTTTCGGGGAAAATCTTGAGGCCGGCAGGAAGGCATATCTCAACTTTCGAGGTATAAACTACAAAGCGGACATTTTCCTGAACGGGAAAAGGCTTAACAGCAATACTCACGAAGGCATGTTCCTGCGCGAGAGCTACGACATTACAACTTACCTGAAGACAATAAACCAACTCGCTGTAATAGTGTATCCGCCTGATTATGTGGGTAATCCTAACGGCGGGCAGGGTGGCGACGGCGTGATAGCCCGCAATGTAACGATGCAGTTTACACCCGGTTGGGACTGGATACAACCTGTCCGCGACCGCAACACAGGCATCTGGGACGAGGTTACAATCACTACGTCAGGCGCTGTGAGGTTGCAGCATCCATACGTTGTAACGCGCGTGCCGGGAGCCCGTTCGCCCGAAGGCGCTCAGAAAGACGCTTTTGTGAACACTTCCGCAGAACTCGAAAACACAACGTCTTCGCCGCTGACAGGACAGTTGGTATGCGAAACCAACGGCAAACGGTATTCAAAACCCGTAACGCTTGCACCGAAGGAAAAGAAAATCGTCCAACTCGACGAGATTACAGTCCGTCAGCCGCGACTGTGGTGGCCTAACGGCATCGGTAAACCGGAACTGTACGATATGACGCTCAGTTTTGAGACAGGCGGCAAAGAAAGCGACCGTACAAGCCTGCGATATGGCATAAGAGAGATAACATCCAATAAATCAGAAGTTAATGGCGGGCGTGTGTTTTATGTCAACGGTCAGAAAATTTACATCACCGGCGGCAATTATATTGCGTCGGACTGGCTGCTTCGGCTCTCGCCGGAAAGGTATCGCGCAGAGGTGCGTTTTCACGCGGAAATGAATGTGCGGATGATTCGCGTCTGGGGCGGAGCGCTGCTCGAAAGACCAGATTTTTACGATGCTTGCGACGAGTTTGGCATCCTCGTTTTTCAGGATTTGTGGGGTAGCGGCGACTGCAACGGCGCGTGGGTTGACCCAATGAAAGCCGATTCGCGTGAAAGACGGTGGGAATATCCTGATAATCATAGCCTTTTTATAGAATCGGCTGAAGATCAGATCAAAATG
Organism: Tannerella sp.; assembly: GCA_031272655.1. Lineage (GTDB taxonomy): Bacteria > Bacteroidota > Bacteroidia > Bacteroidales > Tannerellaceae > Tannerella. The sequence goes on along the minus strand of JAISTJ010000175.1, from coordinate 1,488 downwards.
ATACGCAATCATCCGAGTTTGTGCCTTTGGTGCGGCGGTAATGAATGGCCGCTTGCAACAGATATTTATGAAAAGTTGAAAACTGATGTTATGCCTCGCCTTGATCCTAACAGGCTGTTTATCAGCTATTCCACCGACACGGCATTCACTTCCAATACAATAGGCGGAGTGGGCGACGGACCTTACGGGATACAGGAGCCGGAGTGGTTTTTCACATTCAAATCAACGCCTTTCAATCCTGAAGCAGGCTCTGTCGGTTCGCCGGAAGTGGAGAGCATGAGGGCGATGATGACGGAAGACGAGCTGAAAGAGTTGCCCCGTGCAGGTAGCAGGCGAGCGTCGCCTACATGGATGTATCACAAAGATCTCGGATATGGCAACCACCTTGAACGCTACGGCGAAGTGCGCACTATTGAAGACTATTGCCGCTATGCGCAGGCGGTCAATTACGACCAATACCGCAGTTTCATGGAAGGGCGCGCAGCTAAAATGTGGGACTGGTACACCGGCATCCTGATTTGGAAAACTCAAAACCCGTGGACGTCGCTTCGCGGGCAGATGTACGACTGGTTTCTCGACGTCAACGCATCGCTTTACGGCACACGCAAAGGCTGCGAGCCATTGCATCCGTACTACAACCTCGCAACGAAAACAGTGGAGATAGTCAATACGGCGCTTGGCATTCATGACGTAACCGTTCGGGCGCAGCTTTTCAAAACAGATGGCAGCATAGCTTGGAGCGACGATATGTCCCTGAAAATCAATGCGAACGAAGTAAAGCAACTTTTTCCTGTGCCTGTTCCCGAAAGTGTCGAAGGCGTTTATTTCCTGAAACTAAGCCTGTTTAAGGACAACAAAATGCTGACCGACAACATTTATTGGCTTTCGACTGTTGCAAATGACTTTCACGGTCTGACCGCCCTGCCCCGCACAAAACCAGAAATCACGCATCAATACAGCTGCAAAGATGGCGTTTGCTACGTAACTGTCGGATTAAAAGCGGATAAGAACATATCTTTCTTTAACCGCATCAAAGTGTTCGACAAAGCAACCGGCAAGCGCATCCTCCCTGTCCACTACTCCGACAACTATATAACCCTCATGCCCGGCGACGACAAAACAGCCAACGTCGAGTTCGCGACTTCACTCTCGCCCTCACAAATTCAAATAGTTATCGAAAGTTGGACGGCAGATCCGTATAATCTTGATTTGCAGTAGTTTAATATTTTATCATATCGTCTTCCGGATGCTGAAAATAACTTTTCCCTTAATAACAGTCTGGCTATAAGCGGAATGAAAAATAATCAGGATTATAGATAAAAACAGATATTTCATAGCCTATTCTATTTCAATTATGGGTAATGTTCCCGTTTTCGAGGAACTTTTGAAATTCTTCGTTGATATTGTTGTATTTGGAATCGTAGTTGCCGCTTTTGTCAATCTTATACAATGCAAAATCGGCTACATCATTGAATTGAGCAATCACCG
>JAISTJ010000159.1 GCA_031272655.1 Tannerella sp. | reverse complement strand
ATATGATGCTCACTTTTGCTACTTCGCCAATATTTATTCCGGGAGTAACAACAAAAAAATGGGAACAAAACTCAGTATTCAATTTCGGAACTGAAAAGAAACAACGCGATTTGCTGCTTCTTATTGACACTTCCGGTAGTATGGGCAAAGTTGCTGATTCAAAATCAAATATGCACCAAGCCGTACTTGCTTCTTACGGACTTATTCAGTTCTTTGAATCAAAACAGGGGCAAGTTGCACTAATTGGTTTTTCGGACAGAATAACAGCAGACATTGAGTGGACAAAAAACTATGATGAAATTAAAGAAAAGTTGCTAATTAGTGGAAGCGGCGGAACGAATTTTCCAATACATAGAGTTCAGAATGAAATTGAGAAATCAAAAAACGCTATTGTAACCGTTGTAATAACAGATGGTGAAATACATAACATTCAAAATTTGCTTGACTTCTTTCACGATTATCTGAATGAGGGAAATAAATTGTACATTTTTTTACAAAACAGAAAAACTCAAATCAGTTCTACATTCAAACAAATAAGAGATTTTGGGGCAAAAATAGTAGTGGCGATTACTGCAAGAGAGATGTGCGATGAAGTATTGAACGAGTTAGAATAAGAATTTGCCATTCAAAATGTATAGAAATGAAAATTTATTATACTATTATGACAGTTAGAAATGCAAACGCAGAATGCTGGCAAAATATAGGAGTTTATACCCGTACATACTCCGATTTATAATAAGATTAAAGCAATAGTTATATGATTGATATAATTAAAAATACAATAGACAAATATCCACTTGGATACATCTTCACTACTAATGGTTTTTCATTATCGGTGAAGAACCCGAAAGGCGTAAACAAAGTCCTCAATGATTTATTGCGGAGGGCGATTTATGCAAGTTCTCCAAAGGACGATTCTACAAGCCTCAAATCGGAAAAAATTGGCGAATTGCCTTTCAGTGATTACGAAATTGCATGTCCCATAAAAGAAGAAAGGACTTACTTTTTACCGTAAGCCCCCTCATTTTCCGCGTGGGCGTTGAGGGATTCGAACCCCAGACCCTCTGCTTGTAAGGCAGATGCTCTGAACCAGCTGAGCTAAACGCCCGGTACTTTTTTCCTCTAAAAGCGCCGCAAAGGTACAACCTTTTTTTGAACCTGCAAATTTTTTCGCAACTTTTTTACAAAATTTTTTTTCGATTTTTTTTAAATATCCTGATTTTGACTATCTTTGCAGCATCGAAAAAGAATGAAAAAATACAAAATCACATCATCCGGCTGCCTTGCGCAGGCAGGATTCTGGGCAGTCGCGTTTGTAGCCCTGTTCGTGTACCTGCAGAAAATCGGCGTTTACCACTTCTATTACGCCGAACAGGAGCAACTGTTCCTGTTCGACGGCGACTATGTCGCTTCGCTGATTAGCGAACCGGGCGGCGTGGCGAGGCTTGTGGCGGAGTTTTTGATACAGTTTTTTGTGTTTAAATACGTTGGCGCCCTGATTAGCAGCCTGTTACTTATCGCTATCGGCGTTGTTACCGCAGGCGTCCTAAAGAAGATTTGCTGTTCGCAACGCTTGACGCCTTTATCTATCTTGCCGGTAATCACTTTGTTATATCTTCATTTTGACATAAACTATTACTACTCAGGCACTGTGGCGTATCTGATGATGGCGCTGTGCCTGAACGGATATTTTTCGCTTCGTAATTCATTTAAAATAAGGTTTTTATATGCGATAGCCGTCTCCGTATGCCTTTATATTGCCGCCGGTCCGGTCGCTTTGCTCTTTGCCGTATGCGTCTTTGTTTATGAACTGCTGACATGTTTTAAGAAGGCATATTTTGCGCTTCTGACGGTTCTGGCGGTAACCGTTTTAGGTTGGCTGGGCGTATATTTCACATTTACAGAGAATTGCAAAATGGCTTTTCTGCCCGACATTTATTTTATTGCCAAGTTGCCGCCTCCTGCGACTATTTACTATTCGTGGGCTTGTATGGTTTTACTTGTCGTCGCTGCTTGCCTTTTCCGCAGGATTAATGCCGTTTCTATGATGCAAAAAGTCATCCTGTATGGTTTTCAGGCTGTTTGCGCCGTTGTATTGATGGTTTATGCGGTGAAACAAAACATTCAGCCGAGAACGGATTTTTTTAAAGAGCTGAACAGCTACATGCAACATGAGCAGTGGGATGAGATTACGGCCGGTTGCAGAGGCGAATTGAAGAACTATCTGTATATCAGTTGTTTGAATGTTGCTTTGGCGGAAAAGAATGAGCTTGGCGATCGGCTCTTTGCTTATGACCAGCGGGGCGTACAGGGGATAATGCTGCCGATGTCTATAGGCAAAGCGGCGCATGCGTTGCTGCTGATGAGCGATGTCTATTTCTCAATGGGGCATATCGCGTTGGCGCAACGGATGGCGTTTGAAGCTAATATCAGTGCGCTCGGCGTCGGGAAACCGCACTCCCTGAAGCGACTGATCCGGACTAACCTGATATTCGGAAACTACTCTGTAGCAGAGAAATACATCTCGTGGATGGAACATACGCTGTTTTACAAATCTTGGGCTGCAACGCAACGCCGGTTTTTGTATAACGACGCAGCCGTAAACGCCGACCCGCTGCTTGGCATGAAACGGCGCTGCATTCCTTCCGCCAACACGCTTTCGGAACTTTACGGCATTACTAACGACCTGTTAATCATCGCGGAACAGAATCCGCAACATACGGCTACAATACAGTATGCCGGCGCGCTCTGCCTGCTTGCCAAGATGATACCGGATTTTAAAACCCTGATTGAAAAATATTACGGCACTCCTGTTTTGCCCGTTTTGCCGCGTTCGTTTCAGGAAGCGGTAATAATCATTGCCGAACAGGATATTGATTACTGGAAACGGTTTGATATTCAGGAAGATATTATTAACCGTTACTCCCAATTCAGGAACAGCGTTATGGCAAACAGGAACAATCCGAACGCCTTGCCCTCGCTGCTGAAACGCAGTTTTGGGGATACTTACTGGTATTATTATATGTTCGCTTCAAATTCTATAAATAAATGAAGATAATTTGCTCATTATTAACTGTTTATATACTAATCAGCTGTTCGGGCACATCTCATCCGGCCGGTAGTTTGGTTCCGGAAGAGCCTGATATTTTCCCTGATTATAAAGGAGTTACCGTTCCATGCAATATAGCGCCTCTTAGTTTTGGGTTAATAGATTCGATATCAGCCGCTTATGCGGTTTTCGAGACCGTATCGGGCAAAAAAATCGAGGTAAAAGCTAATGATGGGCAGTTTGCCGTTTCCATGCGCAAATGGAAAGCGCTGATGGCGGATGCTGTTAATAATTCGCTTAAAATCACAGTTTTAGTTTTGAAAGATTCGGAATGGATTAAGTATCAGCCGTTTAGTATATTTGTTTCAGCAGATCCGATAGATAAATATCTTGTTTACAGGCTGATAGAGCCCGGTTATGAAATATGGAACAAAATGGGCATCTATCAGCGGTGTCTTGAGAATTTTGACGAAGATGCCATCATCACAAATAAAGAGATGGGGTATAACTGCCTTAATTGCCACTCGTTTTGCAACCGGCAGCCTGACAGGATGCTGTTTCATGTTCGCGACAAACATGCCTGCACGCTCGTTATCAAAGGCGACACCGTTGAAAAACTGAATACAAAGACGCCGCAGACTGTTTCGCCGCTTGTTTATCCTTCATGGCATCCGTCGGGCAAATATGTGGCTTTTTCTGTGAACAATACGAAACAGATGTTCCATACCACCGATGCCAACAGGATTGAGGTGTTTGATTTTGTTTCCGATGTTGTGATTTATGATGTTGATAATCACGAAATTATAACATCTCCGTTACTTTCTTCAGCCACTTCTTTTGAAACGTTTCCTACCTTTTCGCCCGACGGTAAGACGCTTTTCTTTTGCACCGCAGACAGCGTTTCCATGCCTTATGAATACACGAAAGTGCACTACAACCTCTGCGCTGTTTCGTTCGACCCCGTAACGCGCACTTTCGGCTCGGAAGTTGATACATTGTACAATGTGTCGGCCGATAGTGTTGGCAATGTTAGGGGTAGGAGCGTCTCTTTTCCGCGCGTTTCGCCGGATGGTAACTACCTGATGTTCACGCTCGCAGAGTATGGAAACTTCTCAATCTGGCACAAAGACGCCGACCTTTACATGCTTAATCTCCGGACACGGGAAATTTATCCGTTAAACGAGCTAAATAGCTGTGAAACAGAGAGTTATCACTCATGGAGCAGCAATGGCAGGTGGGTTGTTTTCAGCAGCCGGCGCATTGACGGGCTTTACACGCGCCCGTACATAGCTTATATCGGTAGCGATGGGAAGTGCGCGAAGCCGTTTCTGCTACCGCAAAAAGATGCCGATTTCTATCACCGCTTCGCCAAATCGTTCAATATTCCGGAGTTAGTAACCGGCAAAGTTCGCCCGTCAGCCTACAAACTGAGCCGCACAGCCATTAACGAGGAAGGTTTTCAAGTCGGTTTTGCCGATTATAAATAAAAAATTAATAAATTTGCAGTTGCATATTATCATTATTAAACATTTATATTATTCATTATGAAGAAGTTATCTTTATTGTTATTTTTTATCGGCTGCGCCATGTCAGCAATGGCGCAGCGTGGAGGCGGGGCGCCATCTAACCAGCCTAATGTAAACAGCGACGAACAGTTGCTCAGAACAAGTATCAAGGAATTGTCGGACGACTCTTTCGGAGGACGCAGACCGCTCTCGGAACATGAGAACAAAACAATCAATTACATTGCGGAAAAATTCAAAGAAGCAGGTTTGCAACCTGTCAACGGCTCTTATTTTCAGGATGTTCCGCTACTGTCGGTTAAAACCAACATCAAAGGCAATGCCGTAACTTTGAAAGGCAAAAAAGGCAGTCTGACACTCAAAAACATGGATGACATCGTGCTGTGGACGCTTCATGCGGAGAAAAAACTGAAAATTAAAGCCGAGCTTATCTTTGCCGGCTTCGGCATCAATGCGCCGGAATACGGATGGAATGATTATGAAGGCATTGACGTTAAAGGCAAAATCGTTGTTGTGATGGTTAACGACCCCGGTTTTTACGACGACAACCTGTTTCGAGGCAAAAACTACATGACTTATTACGGTCGCTGGACATATAAGTTTGAAGAGGCGTCGCGTCAAGGCGCAGCCGGATGTATCATTATCCACGAGACTTCAGCGGCTTCATACGGTTGGAGCGTCGTACAAAACGGACGTACTTCGGGACAGTTAAGCCTCAATTCGCCTACCGGAAATAAGGAACTTGTACCACTGCAAGGATGGATTACCGGTGAAGCAGCTCAAAAACTGTTTGACATTGCGGGCAAACCGCTTCAGGCTTCGCTTGACGCCGCAAAAAAACGCGGCTTTGCAAGTTTTCCGCTCAGCGTAACAACCACAATAGAGACTAATAATGACGTTGTTACGGGAAATTCGCACAACGTTGTCGGCGTTCTGCCCGGGACTGACCTCAAAGACGAGTATATCATCTATTCGGCGCATTGGGATCATCTCGGTATAGGACCTGTAGTTGACGGCGACAGCATCTATAACGGCGCAGGCGATAACGCTTCAGGCGTAGCAGCTATGTTCGTGATAGCCAATAAGTTCAAAAACCTGCCGCAACAACCGCGCCGTTCAATTTTGTTTTTAGCCGTAACAGCCGAAGAATCAGGACTTCTCGGCTCGCAGTATTATTCCGAACATCCTCTTTTCCCGCTTAAAAAGACTGTTGTAAACTTCAATATGGACGGTATGGGCGACAAACTGCGTACTGCGGAAGTTAGGGCGTCAGGCGGCGGACTGTCGAAAGACATTGACCGTTACGTTATTGAAGGCGCCGCCATGCAAGGCAAACCTGTAACATTCTCAACCACAAATCAGGGCGGCGGGTTCTTCCGCTCCGACCATTTCAACTTTGCCAAAGTAGGCATTCCGGTAGTACTTGCAGGCGGCAGTCGCTCGCTTGACGAAAAAGCCGCCGCCGAACATCGTAAACTGTGGGGCGACAAAAGCACCTATCATCAGCCGTCTGATGAATACCACGACTGGTGGGATTTCTCCGGCTCGCTCGAAGATATCTATCTCTATTACGGCATTGGTCTGCGACTTGCCAATGACGGCTTTTTCCCGAAATGGGACGACGCCACTTACAAAACGGCACGTGAAAAACAGTGATTAATTAAAGAATACGGTATGCGAATTTTATTATTTTTGCTACTACTGTTTGGGGGGATGGTTTATGCACAAACGGATAACGGAGTGCGCGAATATGCTATGGCTGTTCACGGCGGAGCAGGCAGTACACAAGGAGTTGAAAACGATCCTGAACGTTCTGCCGCCTATTATGCCGCTTTAGACAGCGCTCTGTCCATCGGAAATGAGATACTTGCTTCAGGAGGAAAAGCTGAAGACGCCGTGATTGCCGTGATTTGTTATTTTGAAGGCAATCCTCTCTTTAATGCCGGAAAAGGCGCAACAATCTCGTCCGAAGGATATTTTGAACTTGATGCAGCTATCATGCTTGGGAAAGACTTGTCGGCCGGTTCGGTGGCAGGCGTTAAAACCGTCAAACACCCCATCAAAGCAGCTTATTCGGTGATGACACAAACGCCGCATGTGATGCTCAGCGGTGAAGGCGCCGATAAATTTGCCGCCGAAAAGGGACTTGAAATAGTTGATAATCTGTATTTTGCCACGCCAAGAACAATGCGTTGGGTAGAAGAATTTAAAAAGACTAAAAACGGCACCGTCGGCTGTGTTGCACTCGACAAAGAAGGTAACCTTGCGGCCGGCACAAGCACAGGCGGCATGTTTCGCAAGAGCTGGGGCAGAATAGGCGACGCGCCGATTATTGGCGCCGGCACTTATGCAGACAATGAAAGCTGCGCCGTGTCATGCACAGGGCACGGTGAATATTATATCCGCCATTCCGTCGCTTTTAATGTCTGCGCCCGATATAAATATCTGCACGAAACTGTTGAACAAGCCGCTAACTATATCATTCACACTGAGTTAACTCCAGAAGCCGGTAACGGCGGATTGATAGCCATAGACAAAAACGGTCAAATCGCCATGCCGTACAACAGCGGAGGAATGTTTCGCGGTTTCGTTTACAAAACGAAAGGGTCTGAGACGATTACGAAGCAGAAAGGCATAGGCGTTTCGTTGGCGCCGTAAGTTACAGGTACTTTTTCATCCAATCGGTTATTTCCTGAAGGCGGCGGACGCGGTTTTTAGGCTTGCCCGAGCGCGAGAGTTCGTGGTTTTCGCCCTTGAAGAGGCACAAACGGGCTGGAACTTCAAAGTATTTCAGCGCATAGAACATCTGAATGCCTTCCGACTGCCAGCAACGATAGTCCTCGTCGCTATGGATGAACAAAGTCGGCGTTTTCACCTTGTCGGCGTACTTGAGCGGCGATTGCGTCCACAGGCCGTCGAGGTTGTTCCAGACATTGCCGCCGATCTGCGCAGCCGTGAAAGTGAAGCCGATGTCGGTAGTGTTGCTGAACGAAATCCATGAAGCGATGCTGCGTTGCGAGGCGGCAGCCTTGAAACGGTCGGTATGCCCGATAATCCAGTTAGTCATAAACCCGCCGTATGAACCGCCCGTAACGCCGAGACGGTCGGGGTCAATGAAGTCGAACGTCTTGATTGCCACGTCGGTAAATAGCATAAGGTCTTCATAATCAACCGTTCCATAGCGAGCCTTTATGTTGGCGAAATCATCGCCGCCACCGTCGCTACCCGTCGGATTGGTGAAAATCACTGCAAAACCCTGATTAGCCCAGTATTGCATTTCGTGAAAGAGGCATGACCCGAAAGCAGTGCGCGGACCGCCGTGAATATCAAGGATTGTCGGATATTTTTGCCCCGCAACATATCCTGCAGGCGGAATTGCATACCCCGTAAGTTCCACACCGGCAGCGTTTTTGAATACGACAGGCCTTGGAGTGATGAGGTCAAATTCATCCAAGAGTTGGTCGTTGACAGTGCTTAAAGGAGTGAAAACGCCCTTTTTATCAAGGAAATATATCTCGGACGCTTTGTCGCCGATCATCGCAACCGTCAGAAAACCATCCTTGTAAGGAAGATACTCAAGCACGGTTTCTTTGCCTTTGTTTATGAAACTGACCGCATCGCTCTTAAAATCAACGTGTATCAGCGGTGCATGATCGCCAACGGTTGTAAGGTAATAGAAGCCCGTTTTGTCGAATTTGATGCCCGACGGGCTATTCCCTTGTTTGACGTCCGAGCCGATGCTGACGCCCATTCCATAAGGGTTAAAACTGTGAACGGCAGTCAGTTTGCCGTCGTTCAACCCGAGCCGATACAACGTGGCGCTGCTGATTTCTTCAAACTTTTGATTTATAGATACAAGTATCTCATTATCAGAGATAAACGTTACGCCGTTATAAGAGGCAGGCTCGGACAGCGGGGAAATGTCTTTAGCATCAAGCGTCTCGGCTGAAATTTTCATCAACCTGTTGCCGCGCGTGGATTTGCCCTGCCATGTGTTTGACGTGTAAAGCAGAATTTTTTTGTCTTTGCTCAGTTCCATCCCGCCGACGTTCTCGAACGCAGTAGATAAATCCTTGATAATCCCATCGTTATAGTAATAAAGATGGTTACGTTTGCCGCTCACGTCGCCCCGCCCATTCGACCAGAAAGGTATCTCTTCAAAAACGCGCACCGAGCTGCCGTTCTCCTTCTCTTTCAGTGCTTTAACCGTGTCGCCGTCATTTTTTTCGAGCAATGCGGCGAAATTGTTGTCATAGCCTGCGGTAAAGAAGAAGTGGCGCTCGTCAATGAACTTGATGTCGCCGACCGAATAAGGCAGCCTCAGGTATTCCTGCGCCTCGCCGATGCCTTCGGTGAGGCGTACGTAAACGGTCAGCGGCTCGCCGCGACGCATCTTTTCCTTATCTTTAGTTTCGCGAACATTGCGGAAAATGATGCTGCCGTCGTCGAGTAACGTGTAGTTGCCGACGTCGTGGGTTGAGGTCAGCCTGCGCGGTTGTCCGTTTTCGAGGCCGTAGAGGTCGCTTTGATAGCTGTTATCGTCCATATTTGCCTGACGGATAACGAAATATATCTTTCCGTTCTTCTCCTGAAGATTGGAAATCATTTTCACTTCCTTGAAGAAGTCAATCCCTACGGGTTTGCGCCCGCTTTCCGCATTCAGGCGGCTAAATCCGAAAGCCGCCAAGATAAAAAGTAATAAAAACTTTTTCATAACTGTAAATTTATTTATTGTAAGTATTCAAACTTGTAAATCCCGGCCGAATGTGCGGAAACGGAGGCTCCATACGGGCAGACGGGCGTCAGGGCAAAGATGCTTTCTTCGCCGGAAATCAGTTCGGTAACCCGCGATGCCCTGTTGTCGGCAATTTTCATCACATCGAAGGCGTTTTGGGGAATGTTGACGCGGACGTTGTGTTCGCGGTCGTCAAAGTTTATCAGTATCAACAGCAACTCATCGCCGGCTTTACGCAGGTATGCCATCATCCGGTCGGCAGGAAAACAGGGATTGCCACTGTTGTTGCAGTAAGCGAGGTCGTAAAATGAGCCTTCCGAAATGGCTTTTTCGTTGACGGCGATATTGATGATTTTGCGGTAATAATCACGTATCTGGCGTTGTTCGGCGCTTAGCTGCCCGCCGTTGAAGGCGCCGCTGTTAGCCCACCGGCGTACCGATTCCATGCTCCAGTAGTCGAAAATCGAAGTGCGGCCGTCCAAACCGCTGAAGCCTTCGCGGTCCATACCTTTCTCGCCGAGTTCCTGCCCGTTGTAAATCATTAACGGATTGGCATTTAACGTCGCAAGACATACTAATCCGGGTAGCCCGAGCCGCGCATGGTCAGCGAAGTAATCGGACGCAATGCGCTGTTCATCATGGTTTTCAAGGAAATAAAGCATGTTTTCGCGAATATCTTCTGTTTGCTGCCACAAGATTGTAATGTCGGTAGTCGGCGCTTCACGACGGATTATCCGGCGCATTGTGTCATACATCCCCACCTTGTCGTACAGGTAATCGAAACGCCCGATATGAATATAGTCGCGATAAAGCGCCGGATTATAGACTTCAGCGATAAATTCTACGTTTTTGCGTTCTTTGACGCGCGGAATAGCCCAGTGCCAAAACTCCGCCGGCACCATCTCCACCATGTCGCACCTGAAGCCGTCCACATCTTTTTCCGTCCAAAAAAGCAGTATCTCAAGCATTTTGTGCCATGTGTCGGGAACAGGGTTGAAGTATTTTGCTTTACCATTCTGATAATCAATGCCATAGTTCAGTTTTACTGTCTCATACCAGTCGTTTTTGTTCGGCGAAGCGCTGAAGCAGTCGTTACCCGTAACCTTTGCAGGAAATTCGCTGTACTCATAATCTTCCTCTTTCGCCCCGAAATGAAGCGTCAGGTTTTGACCGGGCAAATAGTAGAAGTTGTTCGATGGGGAAAAGGATTTCGTGGTATCGTCGTGCTGTCCGAGGTCATCCGTATAAGACGGTTTCATCAGCGAATGGTACGAGCGGGCGACATGATTCGGCACAAAGTCAATTATCACCTTCATACCTGCATCGTGGGTGCGCTTGACAAGGTTTTCAAACTCCGCCATGCGGTTCGGAACGTTCACGGCAAGGTCGGGATCAACGTCATAATAGTCGCGAATCGCAAACGGCGAGCCGGCTTTGCCTTTCACAATGGCATTATGGTCTTTGCGGATGCCGTAAGACTGGTAATCGGAGCGCGTGGAATGAGCTATGACGCCCATATACCATATATGGGAAATGCCCAGATCCCTGATTTCATCAAGCGCTTTTGGGGTATAGGAATCGAACTTGCCGCACCCGTTTACTTCGATTCCGCCACCTTTGACCAAGAACGAGTTGAAGTTTCCGAAAAGTCGCGGAAACGTCTGATAGATAATATGTTTATTGCCACTCATAACATTATTTATTAAGTAAATTGCATATCTCCTGATTGATTTTTTTAAGCCTTGCGGCGTCAAGTTTAATTATTTTCCGGTCGTAAGAAAGTATGCCGTTCGCTTCGCCTTCAACATCCGACAACTGGGTGTAAACTGCGCCGCATAAACCTCTCTTAATCAGTTCTTTAAGCATCTCTGCATATTCCACATACTTGTCGGTCGCTTCCTGTGAAGTTTTGAACTGCACGTAGCCGAAATTCTTGTCCGGCTGCCAAAGATGACCTTCTGCAACCAACGCTATGCCGCCGTACTCGCCGAGCAGCACGGGACGGGTGGCGTCCCAAAGATTGAGGCTTGGCTCTGGATAGTTGTGAATATCAAGCAAATCGCCTTCACGGGTGTGGTTGCCGCCGGTTGCAGCGTTAAGCAGCCGCGACGGGTCGTAAGCTTTTGTCCATTCGGCGACCTCTTTTGTGCGAAACTGCCCCCAACCTTCATTAAACGTAATCCACATAACAATAGAAGGATACGAATAAAGCGCGTCAATGATTTCTTTCCATTCACGGAAAAAGTTCTCGTGAGCAGGATTGATGCGCTCTTTGTTGGCGTCCCACCATGGGCTGCGGCCTTCGGGATTCCAGTTGTTGTCGCCGCTCGGCATATCCTGCCAGACAAGCATTCCCAGACGGTCGCACCACGAATACCAGCGTGCAGGTTCCGTTTTTATATGTTTGCGTAACATATTGTATCCCAGTTCTTTAGCTTCAAGTATGTCGTATTTCAGAGCTTCGTCGGACGGCGCCGTATGAAGTCCGTCGGGCCAAAAACCTTGATCCAACAGCCCCAAATGAACTAAGTCTTTGTTATTTAGCTGCATACGCATTATTCCTTCACTGTCGCGGCGAACGGAAATTTTTCGCATGGCGCAATACGATTTCACTTTATCCACTTCTTTGCCATTGCTTAACAGGCTGATTTCCATGTTGTACAGGAACGGATCGTCGGGCGACCAAAGTTTGGCGTCGGGGATGTTAAGAACGACTGCTTCGGAAACAACAGCTTTCCCGACGGCGACCGTCTTTCCTTTATCCGTCAGTTTTATCTCTATAAAATCGTTATTATCAGCGTTTTGTGTGTTTACCGACACTGAAATTGACGATTTGTCCACGTCGGGCAGGGTTTTTATTGAAGAAATGCTTTTTTCGGCAACGGGTTCCAACCAGACCGTTTGCCAGATGCCGGAAGATGGCGTATAGACGATGCCTTCGGGCTTGCTGACCTGCTTGCCGCGCGGCTGGAAATATTTGTCGGTAGGATCCCATACTTTGACCGTCAATTTCTGCTCGCCCGCTTTCAGAAATGGTGTGATATCGAAACTGAACGGAGTGTAACCACCTGAATGTGAGCCTATTTTGACGTCGTTGATAAACACCTCCGTTTTCCAGTCCACCGCCCCGAAATGAAGCAATATATGACTGTTTTTCCATGCTTTTGGGATACTGAAAGTGCGTTTGTACCACAACGCCTGCGTTTCATCAACCTGCTCGGCTATGCCCGACAGACTTGATTCAATCGGGAAAGGAACGAGAATTTGCCTGTCATAAAAAGTCGGTTCACTGTGATTAAGCGGTTGGACTGAGAAATCCCATAATCCGTTAAGATTCTGCCAATCAGAGCGTTCCATTATTGGGCGCGGGTATTCTGGCAGTACGTTATCAGGGTCAAGGGCTTCCCCCCATTTGGTTTTTATCCTTTCTCCTGCGGCTTGCCATTGTTTTTTGGATGGTTTGGTTTCGGAAGATTGCTTCACTGCGTCCGAGTTGACGAGGGAGTCATTGCGAGGAACGAAGCAATCCCGCGATATAACTTCCTGATTAACAGCGCTAACCCTTTTCTCATCAACTTTAACAACCTTACGGTCATAAGTAAGCAAACCATTGACTTCGACTTCCACATCCGTAGTCTGAGTATAAACGGCAGCCGAAAAACCTGCATATTTCAGCTTTTTCAACTGTTCGGCAAACTTAACATACTCATCAGTAACCTCTTTAGACGATTTAAATTGCACATATCCCCAGTTCCTGTCCGGTTTCCACAGATGCCCTTCAACGGCCATCCCTATGCCGCCATATTCGCCGAGTACATTAACTCGCTCTGTATCATATAGATACAAATCAGGATTCGGATAATTGTGAATATCAAGTATATCGCCGGTATGGAAATGATTGCCGCCGCTTGCGGGATTTACGAGGCGTGAAGGGTCTTTTCGCTTTGTCCATGCCGCTACTTCTTTCGTTTTAAACTGTCCCCAAGCCTCGTTGAATGGAATCCACACCACAACGGACGGATTAGAGTAGAGCAAGTCTATAATCCCGTCCCACTCACGGTAGTAGTTGGCTTCCGATTCCGGAGAGCGCTGCCATTCGTCGGTTTCGAGGTACTGTTTCGGTTTCCATTGCGCCCCTCCGCTGCCGTTGCTTACCTTGTCGCCACTCGGCATATCCTGCCACACAAGCATTCCGATACGGTCACAGTGGTAATACCAGCGTGCGGGTTCTACCTTGGCATGTTTTCGTATCATGTTGAAACCCAGTTCTTTAGTTCTGATAATATCGAATTTGAGCGCTTCATCAGTGGGGGCGGTATATAATCCGTCGGGCCACCATCCCTGATCAAGGGTTCCGAGTTGGAACAGTTCGCTGTTGTTGAGTTGGAGGCGCACAATGCCGCGTTCGTCGCTTTTTGACGAAATTTTGCGCATGGCAAAGTAGCTACGGATTTTATCCGTCTGCTTGCCTCCACTTAACAGGCTGATTTCCAGATCATAAATAAACGGACTGTCCGGCGACCACAGTTTGGCGTCCGGAATATAAAGCTCCGCTTTTTCCGAAATAACTGATTTTAAGGAAGATATAACTTTTCCGTTATCAAGAGCTTTAATTTCAATGACATCGTAAGGTGAAGCGTTGGCAGTATTGACAGTCAGGCGAATAACGTTGTTGTCAATATCCGGCTCCGTTTTCAGCGATAAGATATGTTTTTCGGCGACAGGCTCTATCCAAACCGTCTGCCAGATACCCGTAACTGCTGTGTACATGATGCCTCCGGGTTTGCTGACCTGCTTGCCGCGCGGGTTATAGCCTTCGTCGGTCGGATCCCAAACCTTGACGACCAATTTTTGTTCGCCGGCTTTAATATAAGGTGTTATGTCGAAGCTGAAAGGTGTGTAACCTCCTGAATGTGAGCCTATTTTAATGTCGTTTAGCCATACGTCCGCTTTCCAGTCCACCGCCCCGAAATTGAGTATGATATGGCGGTTTTTCCATGCGGCGGGAACCGTAAATGTGCGTTTGTACCACAGCTCTTTGTCCTGACCGACCAACTTTTGCACTCCCGAAAGACTTGATTCGACGGCAAAAGGCACAAGGATATTGCCGTCGAAAGTTTCGGGTTCGTTTTGACCCACAGGCAAAATGGCATATTCCCAAAAACCGTTGAGATTTTTCCACTCGCTTCGTTCCGTCAAAGGGCGCGGATATTCGCTCAAAACGTTGTTCGGATCAATGTTTTCGCCCCAAACTGTTTTCAAACCATCTCCTCCTGCATTCTGCCCCGAAACGGACAGGCAAAACACACTTAATACAATAAAAATAAGATATTTCATAATACTTTTTCTGTTATCAGTCTGCAAAAGTAGCACAAAAAATTAAGAATAACAAATTATTACGATTCGATTTTCATCAAGCGCTCCTCACAATCAACTGGAAAACACAATTTCTGCATAACTTTTTCGTTTTCTTTCATAATGATAACAATTGAGAACGCTGTGCCTGCAAACAGCGGGATAAATTTTCGCGAGCCTGTTTCACTTCATATCCGGAAGGGCGAACAGACGGCTTTCGTTGGCCGAAACGGCAGCGGAAAGAGTATGCTTGCAAAGTTAGCGCTCAGTCATTTTCCGTTGCGCGAGGGCAAAATCACTTACAGTTTCTCACCACAACCCGTCTATGAGAACGCGAAAATGATTTCTTTCCGCGATGTTTACGGCGCTGTGGAGCAGAGTTATTATCTTCAGCAGCGTTGGAATTCGCAGGACAGGGAATTATCCCCGTTAGTAACGCTTTCAAGTGGAGAACTACGTAAATATCAGATAAACAAAATATTACAATCGCGTCCGAAAATCCTTGTCATAGATAATCCGTTTATAGGTTTGGACGCAGCAAGCCGGGTTATGCTCGCGGAAATGCTTAATAATATGGCGCTTGCGGGTGAAACGCAGATTATCCTGCTGCTGTCGAAAACCGACGAGATCCCCGATTTCATCACACATATAGTACCTGTTGAAGATATGCGTTGCGGTATTAAGATAAGGCGTGCCGAATACAGGGAAACGCCGTCGGTGAAGCCTAAAATCGGGGTGTTGGAGCCGCCGTCGCCTTTTGTGAAAATCAACTTTTTTAGCTCTTCAAGGGAAAAGGATGTATTAAGCGAAAACGTTGTTGTGATGAAGGATATAACGGTGAGATACGGCTCACGGACGATTCTTGCCAACCTGAATTGGACTGTCAGGCGCGGTGAGCGATGGGCGTTGCTCGGGCCTAATGGATCGGGCAAATCCACGCTGTTGAGCATTGTTTGCGCCGACAATCCGCAGTCGTACGCCTGCGACGTATCGCTTTTCGGCAGGCGAAGGGGCACGGGCGAAAGTATCTGGGACATAAAACGCAGGATAGGATACGTTAGTCCGGAGATGCATCGCGCTTATTATGAGGATATTCCGGCGATAAAAATAGTCGCAAGCGGCCTGTACGACAGTGTAGGACTTTATTTACAACCAAAAGAAGAAGAGTATGCCGTTTGCGAGTGGTGGATGAATCTGTTTGGCGTTAAAAACCTGAAAGACAGGCATTTCATGCAGTTGTCTGATGGTGAGCAGCGGTTGATATTGCTTGCTCGCGCGTTTGTCAAAGACCCTGAACTGCTAATTTTAGACGAGCCGATGCACGGTTTAGACACCCAAAATCGCCTAAAAGCAGGCGCCATCATCGAATCCTTCTGCCAAAACAAAAATAAAACCCTGATAATGGTAACCCACTACGAAAAAGAGCTTCCGGAAAGCATTACAAACCAGCTTGTACTATAAAAAAACATACCTGTTTAAAAGTTTTTTCCCAAAACCATAAATAATTCAAAAATTTTTATTTACTTTGCGGCGGTAAAGAGAGATAATAGTAACAAAATTATGAAGTTGCATTGCATAATATTGCTGTTTGTGGGTCTGTGTTGCGGTATGTCTGCTGTGGCTCAGAGTAGTGAGGTTGATATAAGCCTAATTAACGTATGGAAATTGGACAGCGTTGACATTAGGAAATTAACCGGCGAGGGGGATACTATCAGACTCGTATATAATGAAACCGAGTATAAAAATTCTTTGGGTCGTATTTTCCCTAAACTTACGTTTGAAAGGAGTAAAGTTATTATCGGACAGTATGAGATTGCTTATTCCATATCAAATGATACAATAACATTATGGTACACAGCGCCTATTATTTATAAATATAAGACGCAAAATAACAGAGTGCTGTTTCTTTACAGAAAATACGTATTACAAGACGGTGAATTTCAGGTGTTTTTAAAATATAAAAGAGAATGAATTTTAATGTCAGACTGTTAATATTATTTATTCTATCAGGTTGTTATTCATTGATCAATGCCCAGAATAATCTCATTCCTGAAACGGAGAATTGTAGCTCCACTCGCCCCGCTTTCGCTTTTAATATTATGAAAAAATGGTCATCATCCACTGGCAATAGGATTTTTACCGACTGTACTCCTATTGTCGGCGACATTGATGGGGACGGATTAGCGGAAGTTTTAGCATGTGGCGGCTATGGGCTAGCCGCCGATACTATATATGTTTTTGAAGGAGAAACAGGTGTTACAATAGGAAAAATTAGAGAACCGCAAATAGCTTGGTGGGCATGGACAGGCACGTCTTTTTTGATATATCGGGATAAAACTACAGGTAAGGGCAGAGTTTTTATTTCCGCGGAGAATGGCTATATTCATCTTTATGAAGTTAGCAGTGCGCCGGGCGTCAGACCGATAACATTCACCAAGTTATGGCAAAAATCCGGTTTTAATGGTCATAACTCGCCGATAATAAGCGATTTGGATGGAGACGGCAATCCTGAGTTTGTTGTCGGAAATATGATTTTTGACTGCGATGGCAATTTGAAAGCTACATTAGCATACAAAGGACAGTTAGCAAGTTGGGATTATGTTTACTTACCTATTGCCGGTGATGTGGATGGCGACGGGCTACCCGAAGTGATTGTCGGCGCTAATGTTTACAAGTATGACGGTACAAATGCTATTTTATATGCTACATGTCCGGGTATTAATTCAGGGGATCCCGGAGAAGGAGTGAACATGATTGCAGATATTGATCAGGACGGCAATGTTGACGTTGTATTCCATCGTTTGGGAACTAATTATAGTTCAGGTGACGGATTTGTAAAAGTTTGGACGCCGGCTACAGGAGCGGATTTGGGGACTTTAATGTCCAATTTGTCCGGACAGCGGTCTGTCCCTTTCATTGCTGATATTGATGGAATAATTGGTGTTGATGGGAAAAAACATCCCGAAATCTGTATAAATACTGTAGGGAGGCTGTATTCATTTACGTATAACGGAGCATCTTTTTCTCAAAAATGGACATTATCTCACTCGGATTTGTCAGGAGCTACTATCCTGACGATGTTTGATTTTAATAATGACGATATATTCGAATTGGTTTATCGCGATGAAGATTCTCTTAGAATATTCAATGGTAGTGGCAGTGTGCCTGTTGTTGCATATAGAGCTTTTGCAGGCTCCGAAACTGCTACAGAGTCACCTGTGATTGCAGATGTTACAGGTGATGGAAGCGCTAACATTATTGTTACAAGGGCTAACACGATAACAGGCGCTTATGGAGAAATTGACGTTTTTGAAGGCGCCGAATCCAAATGGGCTTCATGTCCTCATATATGGAATCAGCAGTTTTATAGTAATCTTACCATTAACAGGGACTTAACGATACCGGATACTATAAAATCGGTAAATCTCACTTTTACACGTCCCGATAATTCTACGGTTCAATATTATAATGGAGGTTCTATGCAGGCTCCTTATATAAGCGCAGAGACCTTCCTTCCTATAGATGTTTCTCCGGATGTTTACGTTGTTGAAGGTAATATGAAAATACTTTCTCCTACGTCTGTAAGGTTAGAAGTTACATTTGGCAATCAAGGACTGGCGCTTGTTTCGCCTTCTACTCCGATTCAATATTATAAAGATGAAATTTCACCTTTAAATATTATTGATTCTAAAATTCTTGGCATACGTTTAGGCAGTGGAGGACAATACACTATTGTTGATACTATTACAAATCTCCCAAATCCGTTGCCATCTCGTTTTTATGTCCGTATTCTTGATGACGGCACAAATTTTCCGGCTCTCGGTGCATACAGTGATTGTAATCTTACTAATAATCATAAGTCTTTCGGAACACTTGAGCTACTTAAGACCGTAAATGCTAATAGCGCATGTGTTGACGGAACAAGTATTTTCAATGTCAGACTGATTAATAATACGGATCAAACTTTGCAACCGCAGACGTTTGATGATATTGTACTTTGTGACAGTATCGGTTCCGGATGGGAATTTCTTGACGATACTGTTTCAACAGGAACTCTGACGACTTATAATCCGACAACACATAAGATATTCTGGACAATAGATTCTATTTTGCCCGGTGATACAGCTATTATGCGACTTACGGCCAAGGCAAAAACTGCAGGGGCAATCCGCAATTCCGCATGGATAGAAAGTGTTGACGGTACAATTCTCGGCAAAGAATTAATATGGGCTTATGTGATAGTGAATTCTACACAAGCGCCTGATTCTGCTGTGATTTCGGCACAACCGCCTTCCGTTTGCGGTAATGTTGTTTTGCTTAATTCCATGCCGGGTAAATCCTCTTATC
>JAISTJ010000104.1 GCA_031272655.1 Tannerella sp. | reverse complement strand
TGCTTGATTTCTTTGAACTTATCCATCGAAACCTTCGCTCGCCATTCCTTTTGGCCTTCTTTCGGAAGACCGGCGTACTGTTCAACCGCGCCTCCCATCAGCTCTACGGAATTGATTCCCGACTTGACGATGTAGTCGAGGATCGCGGTTATTGACTGGTCGGGCATATCCCTGTAGCTGTAGGTGATAGCGCCGACTTGAACTCCTCCGAACTTGGAGTTTGGCGCTGCGACATCTGCCGCCTGCGCCCCGATGCAAGTTATAATACTTGCTAAGATACTGAATAATAATGATTTACGCATAGTATATGTGTTTCTAAAAAATGATATCTACATCGCAAAGATAATAAAAATTCTTAACTTGGTAGAAAAAAACAGAAAAAATTTTGGTATATGCAACTTTTTTGTTTATTTTGCATCAAAATTTATCGAATGGGAATATTTTGGATATGGAATTAAATCATTGATAATGAGAGTATTATTTAAAATATTATTGTGTTTGTCGCTTTCGGTCGCTGTTTCGGCGCAGAAAGTGGGGCTGACGCTCAGCGGGGGTGGCGCTCGAGGCGCCGCACACATTGGCGTAATCAAGGCTTTGGAAGAAAACAACATTCCAATAGACTATATTACAGGCACTTCCATAGGCGCTATCGTCGGAAGCCTTTATGCAATGGGCTATACTCCCGATGAGATGCTTGAACTGTTCCTGTCGGAAGAGTTCGGCAACTGGCAGTCGGGGACGATCGGCGAGGAGTATATCTATTACTTCAAAAAGCCCGATGCAACGCCCGATTTCATGTCATTCAACCTCAACATGAGTGATTCGACGCTGTTTGAAGGGTTGTTGCCGGGCAGCCTTGTCAATCCCATACAGATGAATCAGGCGTTTATGGGTCTGTATGCGCAGGCTACGGCTAAGGCGGCGTGGAATTTTGACAACCTCTTCGTGCCGTTCAGATGTATGGGGGCGGACATATATGCCAAAAAATCAATAACTTTCCGCAACGGCGACCTTGGCGAGGCGGTGCGGGTGTCAATGACGTTCCCGTTTGTCTTTGCGCCGCTCTGGAAGAACGGAGTGCCGCTGTTTGACGGCGGGATCTATGACAATTTCCCTGTAAACGTGATGAAAGAGGAGTTTCATCCCGATTACATCATCGGTTCGGCGGTCAGGGGCGGCGGTTTGAAGCCGTCGGCAAACCCTGTTAATCAGGTAGAACCGATGATTATGCAGAAAACCGACTACGATATACCCGACGACGAGGGCATTTTGATACAGATGCGCCTGCCTGACGTTTTCCTGCTCGATTTCTACAAGGCGAAAGAGGTGATGCAGATTGGTTACGACCGCACGATAGCGATGATTGATACTATTAAAAGCCGCATCCCGCGCGAAGCTCCCCTTAATGAGCTGAACGAGAGGAGGAAAGCTTACCGTGCAAGTTTGCCGCCGCTTGTTTTTAAGAACATTTTCGTTACGGGTGGCACTTACGAACAGCAACGTTACATAATCTCGCAGTTCAAACCCAAAAAAAGCGACGAATTTAATATGGAAGATTTTCGCCGCGCATACTTTAAACTGCTGACTTACTCGAAGATAAAGGAGATCATCCCGACTGCGATTTACAATTGGAAAGACAAAACTTTCGACCTTCACCTTGCCGTTACCGTTGAAGATGAGATTAAGGTGTCCATTGGCGGAAACATCTCTTCCCATCAGGCTAATCAGCTGTTTTTGGGGCTTGAATATCAAAGTCTCGGAGAGACGGCAGCCGACTATAATGCTAATTTTCAGATGGGTAACTCGTACAGCGGCGTTTCTTTGGACGGGAGGTTTTTCTCTTCCGCCCGCACCCCGGGCTACTTTGGCGTTCATCTGGCTTATTCTAACAAGAACTATTCGCAGAGCCAGTCGCTTTTCTACGAAGACGTGATGCCCGCTTTCATCAAGAAACAGGAACATTTTGCGCGCTTGAGGTATTCTTTTCCTTTTGTAATGCGCTCAAAATTAGAGCTTTTCGCAGGTGCGGGGGTTGTTACGGATTTTTATTACCAGACGTCGCAGTTGAGCGCCGCCGCTTTTGATGCAAGCAAATACAACTTGTTCAATTCGGGTGTTCGTTTTGAGCGTAACACATTGAATTACAGGCAGTATCCTACCGAGGGGCGGTATCAGTTGCTTATGGGACAGTATATCCTTGGGGATGAGAATTTTAGGAAAGGTGGTGCGAAGTATTACACTGATATACAGCAACATAAATGGATGCAGGCTAAAGCCGCGTGGTATAATTATCCTAAGATCAGGCATCGTTTTAATCTTGGTCTCGGTGGCGAGGTCGCTTTCAGCAACAAGAAGTTCAGCAACAACTATACCGCGACGGTGCTTCGCGCCTCGTCGTTCACGCCTACGCCCCACAGCAGGATAACGTTCAATGAGGCTTTCTGCGCCGACAGTTACATTGCGGCGGGGCTTATACCGATAATCAAGATCAGCGATATGTTTCACTTTCGCTTTGAGGCTTACGGGTTTGCGCCGCTCAAGAGTATCCTTAAAGAAGGGACGGAGGTAACCGAAGCTAACCCGACGCCGCAATATATGGCCCGCTACGGCGATGTTTTCGGGTCATACCAGTACATGGGCGAGGCGGCGTTAGTGATGCAGATGCCGTTTGTGTCGGTCAGCCTTTTTGTCAATGGCTACAGCTATCCGAAAAATAATTTCAACATCGGGCTTAATATCGGGTATCTGATCTTCGATTCCGGTTTTTTTGAATAGATCCTCGAATGTTTTTTTTTGTCCACGAATTGCGCTAATGGGCACTAATTATAATAGTTTGTACGCGTTTTTTTGTCCACGAATTACACTAATGGACACTAATTATTATTTGTGTAAATTCGAGTCATTCGTGGATAAACAAAAAAATACGAATTAGTGAAAAAAAAATGAAAAAATTTTGCGGATTGAAAAACTTGTTGTACCTTTGCAGCCGCAAAAGACACAAAACAATTGGCTCCGTGGCTCAACTGAATAGAGCATCTGACTACGGATCAGAAGGTTACAGGTTTGAATCCTGTCGGAGTCACTAACAGACGGGTCTTTTAGGTCGCGTCAATGTAAGGAACGAAGCAATCCGGAAGATTAATAATTTTACTGGATTGCTTTTTTTATCGGAGTTTTGCGTCGGAAAGCCGATAATTCTTATTTCTTAATTCATAATTCTTCAAGTAAAATGGAACGAATATTGGTAACCGGAGGAGCAGGTTTCATTGGCTCCCACCTTTGCGACAGACTGATTAACGATGGCTGCGACGTCATCTGCCTTGATAATTACTTTACAGGCAGCAAGGATAATGTGCGTCATCTCATTGGTAATCCGCGCTTTGAACTTGTAAGGCACGACGTTACTACACCTTATTACGCCGAGGTGGACAAGATTTTCAATCTTGCCTGTCCCGCCTCGCCTGTTTATTACCAGTACAATCCTATCAAGACAATCAAGACTTCTATTTATGGCACGCTCAATATGCTTGGATTAGCAAAACGCGTAAGGGCAAAAATCTTGCAGGCGTCAACGAGCGAAGTTTACGGCGACCCCTCTATTCATCCGCAGGTGGAATCATATTGGGGTAATGTCAATCCTATAGGGATACGTTCGTGTTACGATGAAGGAAAACGCGCTGCCGAAACGCTATGTATGGACTATCACAGGCAACATGGGATTTGTGTCAAAATAATAAGAATTTTTAATACTTACGGCCCACGAATGAATCAGAACGATGGTCGTGTGGTGTCAAATTTTATTGTACAAGCGCTTAAAGGTCAGGATATTACAATCTATGGAAGCGGCTTGCAAACACGCAGCTTTCAATATATTGACGACCTTGTTGAAGGGATGATAAGAATGATGAACACCGACGACGATTTCATCGGACCTGTAAATATCGGCAATCCAGGGGAGTTCTCCATGCTTGAACTTGCCGACGCCGTGATACGTCTTACAGGGTCAAAATCCAAAATAGTCTTTGAACCGCTTCCACAGGATGACCCTCGTCAGCGAAAACCTGATATTTCATTAGCATACAGCAAATTAAACGGATGGGAACCGACGGTACCCCTTGAAGAAGGTCTAAAGAATACTATTGATTATTTCAAAGAAATCATTAACTTTGCACCAAAATAACAATAATTATGGCAACTATAACATTGGAATATAACTCCAGAAGTATAACGGCGCAACGAATCATTGAAATCATTCTTTCGATGAAAAACCTTTTCAAAGTCAAGGACAACGCGGCAATGGAACATAATATTGATGTAACAATGCAGGCAATACGCGATGCTGAAAATGGCGATGTAGTAACATGTGACTCGTATGAAGATTATCTGAAACAAACAGCCGAATATGTTTAAGATATCATATACCAAGCAATATCTCAAGGATTTGGAACTGATGAAAAAGCGAGGGTTGCCAAAGTCCGAATTAGACGAAGTGGTAAAATTGCTTTCCGAGGGAAAGCCGCTTGCTGCACACCACAAAGACCATCCTTTGAAAGGAAAACTAAACAAGTACAGGGAATGTCATATAAGGCCGAATTGGTTGTTAATATATAAAATTGATAATCAAATAATTACACTTATTCTTACTCGTACGGGCACTCATTCGGATCTGTTTGGTAAGAATAGAAAGATATGAATAAAAAATAGAGGATTGTTAAAATATTGGAAATAAGGGAATTAAAATCATTTTATGTCGGTAATCCGCTTGTTAAGAACGCTCTTGGTGTTATTAAGAGACGAGAAAACTTGTTCCTTAACGGGTTAATCGGGTCGGCTAAAGCTGTTGTTACTTCTGCACTCTTTAGCGAGACTCAGGGCGTCTTTTTGTGTTTGATGAATGACCTCGAAGATGCAGGCTATTTTTATAACGATTTGATGCAACTATCTGATGGTAAGGGCGTTTATTTCTTTCCGTCATCATATCACAGACATATAAAATATGGTCATACCGATTCCGCCAATGAGATTCTAAGGACGGAAATTCTTGGTTTGCTTCAGGAAGAAAACCCCTCGTTTATAATAGTGTCATATCCTGATGCGGTTGCTGAGAAGGTGTTATCCCGTGAAGTGCTGACAGAGAATACATTAACAATACATGAAGGAGAAAAGCTCGACCCGATGTTCGTTTCCGATGTGCTCGACAGTTATGGTTTTGAGCAGACCGATTATGTCTATGAGCCCGGACAATATGCCATAAGAGGTAGTATTGTGGATGTTTTTTCATTTTCCAACGAAGAACCTTTTAGAGTGGATTTTTTTGGTAATGAGGTTGAAACGATCCGCAGTTTCGACGTCGAGACACAACTGTCAAAGGGACGGCTTAAAGAAATTCATGTAATACCTGAAATTAGCGGACATGACGACTCCGACACGTGTTTGCTTGAGTTGCTGCCTTCAGACAAGTCTGTATTAGTGTGCAACGATTTGCGGTGGTGTCGCGAAAGAATAGAGTCTCTTTGGAATGAAATGCCCGTTAATCGCGATGAAGAAGGTTTTAAAGATGTTGCCGCTATGCAAAAAAAACTCGTCCACATAGAGAATTTTGTTTCTGCGGCTGAAAAATTTATTAAAATCGGTTTTGCAAGTCATTATATACAAAGTGAAATCGTTTTCGATACTTCGCCACAACCTGCGTTTCAAAAAAATTTCGACCTTGTGGCGGAATCGTGTAAGCGCTACATATCGGATGGTTATGCTATTTATCTGCTCACTGACAGCGCTAAACAGGCACAACGTATTGCAGATATCTTTCATGACAGGGGTGACGATGTCGCTTTCAGCGCTTTCAATCACACTCTTCATGATGGATATATAGATAACAACCTGAAAATATGCCTGTTTACCGACCATCAAATTTTCGGACGTTTTCATAAATACAATCTTAAGAGCGACAAGGCCCGTAGTGGCAAGATTACACTTACGCTTAAAGAGTTAAACCAATTTACTACAGGTGATTATATCGTTCATATAGACCATGGCATTGGCCAGTTCGGTGGACTTGTAAGAACAGAGGTTAGCGGCAGACTTCAAGAGGCTGTGAAACTGATTTATAAGAACAATGACATTATTTTTGTCAGCATCCATGCACTTCATAAATTGTCGAAATACAAAGGTAAAGACGGTGAACCGCCTGTTTTGAGCAAACTTGGAACAGGTGCATGGGAGAAAATGAAAGACCGCACTAAGAAGAAAGTCAAGGATATAGCCCGCGACCTTATTAAACTTTACTCTCTACGCCGTGACCAGAAAGGTTTTGCTTTCAGTCCCGACAGTTTTATGCAGGACGAACTTGAGGCAAGTTTTATCTATGAAGACACCCCCGACCAGCTTAAAGCTACTAACGATGTTAAATCTGATATGGAAAGCGTCCGCCCTATGGACAGACTTATTTGTGGGGACGTTGGTTTCGGCAAGACAGAAATAGCAGTACGCGCCGCTTTCAAAGCCGTTGCCGACAACAAACAGGTGGCGGTGCTTGTCCCTACAACAGTTCTCGCTTTTCAGCACTACCGCACTTTCTCCGACCGTCTGAAAGATTTCCCCTGCTCAATTGATTATATCAGCCGTGCACGTACTTCAGGAGATATCCGTAAAATACTTGACAGGCTGAAATCAGGCGAGTTGAATATACTTATAGGAACTCATCGCTTGGTAGGTAAAGACGTTATATTCAAAGATTTAGGACTGCTTGTGATAGATGAAGAACAGAAATTCGGCGTTTCAGTGAAAGAAAAATTGCGCCAAATGAAGACGAATGTTGATACTCTAACTATGACTGCGACGCCAATCCCGCGCACGTTGCAGTTCTCGCTCATGGGCGCCCGCGACCTTAGCAATATCCACACCCCGCCACCTAACCGCTATCCTATTCAAACTGAAATAGAACGCTTTAACGCAGACGTCATTCGTGAAGCAATAGAGTTTGAGATGAGCCGCAATGGTCAAGTCTTTTTTATAAATAACAGAATACAAAATATTTATGAAATAGAAAAGCTTATCCGCCGTGAAATTCCTGACGCTCGCATTGCAATAGGACACGGTCAGATGGAACCCGAAAAACTCGAAAAAGTAATAATTGATTTTGTTAATTATGAATTTGACGTGTTGATTTCAACTACTATAATGGAGAACGGCATAGATGTGCCTAACGCTAACACTATAATTATCAACAATGCACATCAATTCGGGCTGTCCGAGCTTCATCAACTTCGCGGTAGGGTAGGTCGTAGCAACCGAAAAGCATTCTGTTACCTGCTATCCCCTCCTTTGACCACCTTGACGCCCGAATCGCGCCGTCGTCTGCAGGCTATCTCTAACTTCTCCGAACTCGGAAGCGGGATGCATATAGCTCTTCAAGACCTTGATATTCGAGGTGCAGGCAATATGCTTGGCGCCGAACAGAGCGGCTTTATTGCTGACCTTGGCTATGAAACTTATCAAAAAATTCTCGAGGAAGCTGTTACCGAACTTAAAATTGATGAGTTTTCCGATATCTATGCCGCTGATAATAAAGAAGAACCGCAAACACTCGTCAAAGATACATATATAGAAAGCGACCTCGAACTGCTCTTTCCGCCAACATATATTCCCAACGATTCGGAGCGCGTAAGTATATATCGCGAACTCGACAGCATAGAGTCTGACGATAAACTTGACGGCTTCGTAACCCGTCTGAAAGACCGCTTCGGAGAGATTCCGCCTCAAGGAGAGGAACTTATACGTGTGGTACAATTACGCAGACTTGGTAAAAAGCTTGGTGTAGAGAAGATTATCCTCAAACAGGGAGTTATGCGACTGCATCTTATAAGCGATAAAAATAGCCCCTATTACGGAAGTAAAGCCTTCAGCGCCTTGATAGCATTTGTTCAAAAATATCCCAAAATATGCAACTTCCGCGAACAAGCTGACCGCCGCAGCCTGATAATAAGCCAAGTACCTGATGTTGAAAAGGCTTGCCGGTATTTGAAGGAAGTCGCGGAATAATTTTTTTTTGATATTATTTGGAAATTATTTTTCTATTCACTATCTTTGTAGGCGATTATAATCCCTTGACATATTATAAACAATTATATTTTAGCGAATTATGAAAAAAGCAGTTATTCTTGGATATATAGGCATTTGTGTCTTCTTAGTTTCGTCATGCAGGTCTCCGAAGATGGTTGAGACACGCGAAATCTCTACTGATGAACGGTTTATCATGGATAAATCGGGTAAAAACTATGAACATCAGCAGTTTGATACTTACGAAAAGAACAAAAAAGTCAAAAAGGTTTACGTACAATAACTTATATAAAATGTATAATACAAAAAATTTTAACAGACGCGGTTTTCTGAAAGGGACTGCTGTCAGTGCGCTTGGGGCTATTAGTGTTCCGGCGTTTTTAACAGGCTGTACTTCGGCAGCTAAAGATGATAAACTGAAAGATGTAGCAGTTCCCGAACTGCTTGCTAAAGCCCCTGATGGTAAGCCGCTTAAAGCGGGCTTAGTTGGCTGTGGCGGACGTGGTACAGGTGCGGCAGTGGATTTTATAAGTGCCGGTAACGGACTTACTATCACTGCATTAGGAGATGTTTTTGAAGATAAATTGACTTCATGCCACAAATATCTTAAAGAGAAAGGTCAAAATATTCCTGAAGATAAATGCTTTACAGGTTTTGATGCTTATCAGAAAGTTATTGATTCGGGCGTAGATGTTGTTTTGCTTTGTACGCCGCCGATTTTCCGTGCCGAGCATTTTGAATACGCTGTCTCTAAAGGTAAACATTGTTTTATAGAGAAGCCTTGCGCTACTGATCCGGTGCGCGCTCGGCAGGTTCTTGCAACGGGCAAACAGGCGGCTGCAAAAGGCTTATCGGTCATGAGCGGTACGGTTCGCCGTTCTCAACGCGACTGTATAGAAAACTATCGTAGAGTTGCAGGCGGAGCTATCGGAGAAATCGTTTCTGCACACGTTACCCGTCTGGGCGGCGCTTTGTGGCATGTCAAACGCAAACCTGAATGGACAGATATGGAATATGCGCTGCGTAACTGGGTGAATTTCTGTTGGACGTCGGGAGACCTTATCGTTGAGCAGTTTATTCATGAGATAGATATGCTTACATGGTTTCTTGGAGAGAAACATCCTATTCGCGCCGAAGCTACCGGTGGTCGCCAGCGTCGCGTTAATGGCGATATGTACGATTTTTTCAGCGTCGAATATGTTTATGACGACGGCCGTCGCGCTCATTGTACATCTCGCCAGATCGGCGGTTGTGACAATAGCTTTGGCGTATATCTTTACGGAACCAAAGGCTATACCAACTGCTACGACAAAATATTCAATCTTGACGGCTCGGTGGCATGGGAATATACTCAACCTGAAGGTGAAAACAACGACCGTCTATCTGCCGCATATATTCAAGAACATATACGCCTTGTTACGGCAATACGTAATAATCAACCCTTTAATGACGCCGAACAGCATGTCCATTCCACTCTTATCGCAATGATGGGACGTATGTCGGCCTATACCGGTAAATTCGTTACATGGGATGAAATCATTGCTTCTTCTATGAAACTTGGACCTGAAACGTTTGCTTTCGGACCAATTGAAGGCTTCTCTGAAAATATTCCGGTTGCAGGAACAGCGGCTGTTTAAATTAAATTGAGAATTAAGAATTAAGAATTGAGAATTGAGAATTAACAAATTAGAAATAAGAGTTAGAATTTATATGGAATTGGGAATAGTTAGAAATTGTTATGAGCGGACGGCGCAGAGGCTGGATGCCGTAAGACGTGTATTAAACCGCCCTTTGACGCTGGCGGAGAAGATTTTATATGCTCATCTGTACGACTTTGGGTCGTTACAGGCGTATCGGCGCGGCGAAGCTTATGTGAACTTCCGCCCCGACCGCGTGGCGATGCAGGACGCAACCGCCCAAATGGCGCTGTTGCAGTTTATGAACGCCGGCAAAATGCAGTCTGCCGTACCTGCAACAGTCCATTGCGACCACCTCATTGTGGCAGACCAAGGCGCCGAACAGGATATCGCAGCTGCAATTGTCTCAAACAGTGAGGTTTACGACTTCCTCAAAGCCGTTTCGGGAAAGTACGGGATAGGCTTCTGGAAACCGGGAGCAGGCATCATTCATCAGGTTGTGCTTGAAAACTACGCTTTTCCGGGCGGGATGATGATTGGCACCGATTCGCATACTCCTAACGCAGGCGGGCTTGGTATGCTTGCTATCGGCGTCGGAGGCGCTGATGCTGTGGATGTTATGAGTGGAATGGAATGGGAACTGAAGATGCCGCAGATTATCGGCGTCAAACTTACCGGACGCCTTAACGGTTGGACTGCGCCTAAAGACGTGATACTGAAACTCGCTGGTATCCTGACAGTTAAAGGCGGCACTAATTCTATTATCGAATATTTCGGCGACGGAACGGCTTCCCTCTCGGCTACCGGCAAAGCTACGATTTGCAATATGGGCGCCGAAGTGGGCGCAACGACGTCAGTTTTTCCGTTTGACAGCAATATGGCTGAGTATCTGCGGATTACAGGGCGTGCGGAAGTGGCTGCGCTTGCAGAACAGTACGCTTCTCATTTAACGGCAGACAGAGAGGTGGCTTTAAGTCCCGAAAAATATTACGACCGCGTGATAGAGATAAACCTCTCTGAATTAGAGCCTTATATCAACGGGCCGTTTACTCCCGATGCTGCAACGCCAATTTCGGAGTTTGCCGCCCGTGTACGCGAAAACGGCTATCCGCAGGCGATGGAAGTAGGGCTTATCGGCTCATGCACAAACTCTTCCTATCAGGATTTGAGCCGTGCGGCGTCCGTTGCGCGGCAGGCTTTTGAAGAGAAGCTACCGGTGAAAGCATCGCTTATCATCAATCCGGGTTCGGAAAGGATACGGCAAACGGCTGAACGTGACGGTATTATAGCCGATTTTGAACGTATCGGCGCCCTTGTCATGGCGAACGCCTGCGGGCCGTGTATCGGGCAGTGGAAACGGCATACCGACGATAACACCCGCCGTAACTCCATCGTTACGTCGTTCAACCGCAATTTTGCCAAACGCGCCGACGGCAACCCTAACACATTCGCTTTCGTGGCTTCACCGGAACTGACTGTGGCGCTGACTATTGCCGGCGATCTGTGTTTTAACCCTCTGACAGACAGGCTAAAAACCGCCGACGGTCGCGAAGTAAAACTAAAAGAACCCCACGGCGACAACTTCCCCCCGCAAGGCTTCGTCTCAAACGAGACAGCCGAAAACAACGAAACTCAAAAAAACCAAGAAACTCAAAAAACTCAAGAAACTCAAAAAACAACCGAAAACCAAAAAAAACCGACAAAAACCGACGAAATAGTTATTTCGCCACTTTCGGAGCGCCTCCAACTCCTTGCCCCATTCCCCGCGCCGCAGCCGGACGACCTCAAAGAGATGCGCCTGCTGCTCAAAGCGCAAGGCAAATGCACAACCGACCATATTTCTATGGCCGGCCCGTGGCTTCGCTTCAGGGGGCATCTTGAAAACATTTCCGGCAACCTGCTAATGGGCGCAGTGAACGCCTTCAACGGCAAAACAAACGAAGTGCGGAACCGGCTAACCGGCTCTTACACAGCTGTTTCCGACGCCGCACGCGCATACAAGGCAAAAGGCATTCCCTCTATTGTCGTGGCGGAGGAGAACTACGGCGAAGGCTCGTCGCGCGAACATGCCGCTATGGAACCGCGTTTCCTCAACGTCAAAGTGATCCTCGCCAAGAGTTTCGCCCGCATCCACGAGACAAACCTGAAGAAACAGGGTATGCTGGCGCTCACTTTCGCCGACAAAGCCGACTACGACCGTATCCGCGAAGACGACAGCATAACTGTCAGCGGCACAGACGATTTCCGTCCAAATGTGCCGCTGACGGTAACACTTCTACATTCCGACGGGACAACAGAATCGTTCCCCGCTATCCACACTTTCAACGCCCAGCAAATAGAATGGTGGCGAGCCGGAAGCGCTCTTAACTATTTGTCTATCAAGGCAAAATGATGTTTTTAAAGCCCCGTTGATGAAACTAATTCGGTGCTGCTGATAACTTTGCCGTTTTTGTCAATAGTTTCCGTTTTTACGGAGCCTACGCCTTTGACATACCAAGTGTTCATCGTGCCGTCTACGCGGATGCCCATCACGCGGGAATTGACTTTCTGCGTAACTTTCAATGCGTTAAAAGTGCCTGCCTGGGTTGTAACTTCTTCTTCGGCTTCACACTTGCCCTCGGTCCAGTTGGCGGAATAGTTGATGAACGCTACGCGGGCGGCCGCATTGGAGTCTTCTATCTTCTGACCTACTTTAAGATCGTTGGGAATACGCGGAACGGAGCCGTGCGCCTCGACGGATGCAAGACCATCTACCGCACCGAACATCCCCTTGAGGTCAAGGTAGAGCTGTCCGTCGGCTACTACCACGCGGTAGTTTAGCACAATCGGATTGTCCTTGTTGGTCGGTTTGCCTTTGGCGTCAAGCAGTTCGCTCTCGTAACTGATCGCATAAGCGTTTTTTGAGCCTGTGATGGCTGTAATCGTGTTACGCGACTGCGATGTTACCTTGCCTTTGGCGTCCTTGTTGGCAAAAACCTGTACGGCGCCTGTTTTAGCGGCGAAAAACCCGTATTCATCGGCGCTTGGAGTGTAGGGAGCATCGCCTACTTCGGGTATTGCCACTTCGTTGGCGGCAGCTGCGGCTGCATCGGCTGCCGCTGCGGAATCAGCCCTCTGGATGGCCTCGCCCGCTTTGTCAAGCCCTTTTGATGCCGCTTCAGCGCCCTTGTTGATGCCTTTTTCGGCTTCCGATAATGGCTTCTCAAGCGCCTTCTCGGTCGCTTCGGCAGCCTTCTCTTCAGCTTTCTTCTCTGCGGCTTTTTCTACGCCGCGCCTGATTGCGCGTCCGACTCCGAACTGCGCCTCTGCCGTTCCGCAAACTAACATGAATGCGAGGCAAATTGTGATAAAATTAATGATTCTCATTGTCTTGTATAATTAAAAATGTGATAAAATTCGGGTACAAAGATACAATATAAATTTGAAGTTGTCAATACGTAATTTTACGTATTTTTCAGGGTCATTTTCTACGTAATTTTACGTAGAAGAATTGTTAAAATGTTTTTTTTCAAAATAATGTCGAAGAAGAAGAAATAAAAAGGCACAAAGCGTGCAAGGTTGTGAGCCTTTGTGCTTTGTGCCTTTCCAATGAAACAAAAAGTATAATGACGACGTTCTCACGAACGGATGCTACAAAACGACCTTAACTGTTGTGGTTGCTGTCCTGATTATATAGATGCTGCTCGGCAGGGATACATTCGACATGCCTGCGGGGGCTGCGAGGGTACTGACAAGGCGTCCAGTCAGCGAATATATCCGTACCGTTTCGGGGGCGGGTAGGGCTAAGTAAAGCGTGCCGCCTGCCGCGTAGATTTGCGTCGTGGTAAGCGCCTCATTGCCAACGGGAGAGGTAACGGTTATTGTAAACAGAACCGAATAGCCGCCGTCTTTTGTTACGGCGCTGACTGCCGTTTGACCGACTTTTACTCCGGTTACAACGCCTGATGAAGAAACCGAAGCAATTGATGCGTCTGCACTTTGCCAGTTTACGGTTTTGTCGGTGGCATTGGAAGGCTCTACGCTGACGGCGAGTGTCGCTGTCTTGCCCTGTTCGATGCTGACCGCTGTCGGTGATGTGGCCTTAATTCCGGTAACCGACACCGTTGATGATGTAACCGTTACGGCGCAGGTAGCCGTGAAGTTACCTTCGGCCGTCGTTACCGTAATTGTACAGGAACCTGCACCAATAGCTTTAACGGCGCCCGCAGATGTTACGGTAGCGACTGAGTT
>JAISTJ010000190.1 GCA_031272655.1 Tannerella sp. | reverse complement strand
ATGTAGAGGGTCATGAAGGTTGAGATTAACATGCCGCCTACTACGGCTGTACCCATCGCTATGCGGCTGTTGGCGCCCTCGGCTGAGGCGAACATCAGCGGAAGAAGACCCAGTATGGTCGAGACGGCAGTCATCAGGATGGGGCGTAAACGTTGTATTGATGCGGTGAAGATTGCTTCCTGCTTGTCAAGTCCCGCTTGCTGGCGCTGGTTAGCGAACTCCACTATCAGGATACCGTTTTTCGCCACAAGCCCTATCAGCATAATGATACCTATCTGGCTGAAAATGTTCATTGTAATACTTCCACCGACCATGAAGAGCAGCGCCCCTGCTATGGCGAGCGGTACGGTAAACATCACTATAAGGGGGTCTTTGAAGCTCTCGAATTGTGCGGCGAGGACTAAGTAAATCATTATCAGCGCCAAGATGAGAGCAAACATAAGGCTGTCGGAACTCTCGCGGAACTCTTTCGATTCGCCTTTGAGGGCTGTACGGAAGGTTTCGTCGAGCGTCTCTTTGGCTATGCGATCCATTTCGTCGAGGCCGTCGCCGAGAGTGTAGCCTTTGTTCAGTCCGCTTGAAACGGTAGCCGAGACGAAGCGGTTGTAGCGGTAGAGTTGAGGTGGGGCAACGTTTTCAACGAGGTTTACAAGATTGTCAAGTTGTATCATCTGACCGCTTTTATTACGTATATAGATAGATTTAAGCGAAAGGGGCGTATTACGCTGTTGACGGTTGATTTCTCCAAGTATCTGATACTGTTTACCGTTCATATAGAAATATCCTATACGCTGGCCGCTGAGGGCATATTGGAGTGTTTGAGCGATGTTCATTGTGCTGACGCCGAGGAGGGAGGCTTTGTCTCGGTTTATCTCAATTCTCATCTCAGGTTTAGTAAATTTGAGGTCAGGGTCAGCCATCTGGAAGACAGGACTTTCTGATACTTTTTCCATAAAGAGAGGCAGAAATTCCTGCAGTTTTTCAATAGTAGTAGCCTGAAGGACATACTGTACGGGCATACCGCCTCGTTGTCCGCCGAAAGTGGACTGTTGCTGAACGAATCCGCGTGCAATCGTTTCTTTACGAACTTCATTTGAAAGTTCGTCTGCAATATCCATTTGAGAGCGTTTGCGGTCGCGTATGTCGGGCAGAATGATGGAGAGATTAGCCGAAGCTCCCCAAGCGCGGGTAACGACGAATTTTCGCTCGTAAGCGATGGAATCGGAAATCCCTTCAAGTTTGGTTGAGAAATCGCGCACAAACTCATAAGTAGCGCCTTCAGGGGCTTTGATGTTGATTGAGACCTGCGAGCGGTCTTCCATAGGCGACAATTCTGATTGCACCTTGTTCCACAAAATAAAAATAGCTACGAAAAGCACGGCTACAACAGGCAGCGCTATCCATCTGTGTTTGAGGAAGGCGCTTAGCGAGGAGGAATAGATATCATTAAGCCAAATGAAAAAGGGTTCTGTTTTGGAGTAGAACCAGTTCTTTTTCTCCCTGCGTTTCAGCATCTTGGTAGCGAGCATAGGGGTAAAAGTCAGCGCCACAATGGAAGAAATAGCTACTGCGCCTGCAATCACGAGGCTAAATTCTTTAAAGAGGCGTCCTGTCATTCCTTCCATGAACACGATAGGAATAAAAACGGCTATCAAAGTAACGGTAGTAGAAATGACGGCAAAGAAGATTTCTTTTGAGCCTTCGATGCCTGCCGCTCGCGGGGTCATTCCGCGTTCTATTCGGACATAAATATTTTCGGTAACAACGATGGCGTCATCCACCACAAGCCCAACCGAGAGCACAATGGCAAGCATGGTTAACACGTTGATAGAGAAGCCCATGACATACATTATGAAGAAAGCGCCGATGAGCGAGATAGGGATAACTACACAAGGGATAAGTGTTACGCGCCAGTCGCGCAGGAACATGAAGATAATGAACACAACGAGTATGAAAGCGATGTAAAGCGTTTCCTGAACTTCGTGAATAGAAGCTCTGATAAACTGTGTGTTATCATAAATCATTTCTATTGAGACGTCATCGGGCAGGTCTTTTTTAAGTTGCTCGATACGGTTATATGCTTCATTGGCAATTTCAATGTGGTTGGCTCCGGGTTGCGGGATGATAACGTCTATTACCATTGGTTCGCCGTTGCGTTTGAGCATGCTTTTGATATCTTCGGGCGAGAGTTCGGCATAACCAATGTCGCTGAAGCGCACTATGCTGTTATTGTATTCCTTAATTATCAGGTCGTTGTATTCTTTAGCCGTAGTCATCAGCCCCATGGTACGGATTGACAGTTCGGTAGTATTACCTTCGATGCTTCCCGATGGAAGTTCCACATTCTCGGCGTCAACGGCATTTTTAACATCAAGTGGCGTAACCCCGTAGCCTGCCATTTTGACGGGGTCGAGCCAGAGGTGCATTGAATAACGTTTCGAGCCCCAAATATCAACGCCGCTGACGTTTTGGATAGTTTGAAGGCGTTCTTTGACGGTTAGTTCCGCTATTTCGGTCAGTTCCATGAGTGAGCGGTGATTGCTTCGGATACCTATCTGCATGATAGGCTGCGCGTCGGCGTCGGCTTTTGACACTGTTGGCGGGTCGCAGTCGCGTGGCAAGTATCGCTGGGCGCGTGAGACCTTGTCGCGTACATCGTTGGCAGCCGTTTCGAGGTCAACCGACAGCTCAAACTCCACCGTTACGCGGCTCATCCCGACGCTACTTACGCTGCTGAGCGAGCGAATGCCCGGTATGCCGTTGATGTTCTGTTCAAGCGGTTCGGTTATCTGATTCATGATAACTTCCGCATTGGCGCCCGGATAAGTTGCCGTAACGGAGATGAAAGGGCGGTCAACGCTCGGATATTCGCGGACGCCGAGCGAGGTGTAGCCTATTAAGCCGAAAAGTATGATGACGAGCATCATTACTGTTGCTAAAACGGGGCGATTTATGCTTACTTCAGAAATATTTGCCATACATCAATTGATTTGGTCAATTATAACTTTCATTCCCATACGCAATTGCATTGTGCCGGTTGTAATAACGGTATCGCCGGCGTTAAGCCCTTCGAGTGCCTGTACATGGCTTTCGGTACGCAGTCCGGTAACGATTTCAACGGGATGCGCTTCGCCGTTTTTATATAGATAGACGATGTTTTTGCCCATTTCAGGAATGATTGATTCGCTTGGAACTGCTAACGCGTCTTTTATCTCCCTGCGTTTTATTTCCACCGAGAGGTAACGACCGGGCACGATGGATTCGTCTAAGTTAGGAAATAAAGCCCTGACTTTCAGCGCTCGAGTATCAAGTGATACTTTGCTTTCAACGGCATAAACTTTAGCCGTATATTCGTGAGATAAACCGTCAGGCGTTTCCATGACAAACGCAATGTTTGTACCTTTGGTAACATCCGATGCGAATCTTTCATTGATTGAAAACTCTATTTTAAGGGGGCTTATACGTGTCAGGTTAGCGACGATAGTAGTCTGAGTAACGTAAGCGCCTTCGCTTACTTGCCTTAAGCCGATGATACCGTCGAAGGGCGCCCGCAATTCTGTTTGTGCGATATGTGATTTAACTAATTCAATATCAGCCATTAATTTATCATATTCTGTGGTAACCTGCTCGTAAGCTTCCTGACTGACGGCGTCTTTTTGGAGCAGAGTGCCTTGCCTATAAACACGGTCTTTGGCGAGCGGCACCTGAGCTTCAAGTTTCTTCAGCTCGGCTTGCAGTGGTTTGTCATTGATTTTAGCGAGAAGGTCGCCTTTTTTGACGTGCGTACCTTCAGTAAAAGATATTTCTACAATCTTTCCTGATGATTCAAATGACAAATCAACCTCCTCGTCGGGAATCGTAGTTCCCGTACTCACGGTTTTATCGGTAAGATTTTGTTTTTTCAGCACGACGGCGTTGATAGTAATCGGCAGATTTCTCAACTGCGGAGCGCCGCCGCCACCTCCCGGAAGCGGCATTTGTTGCGTACTGCTATCGGAACTGAATTTCCGTTTCAGGCTCGGATAAACGATAATGCCCACAATCACAAGCAGAATAACGCCTATCAGACCCCATTTAACCTGTTTACTCATGTCTTTATTTCTTGTTATAAAATATGATTATTCAAGTAATATAAGACTAAAAAGAAAGCGAAAGGTTTAAAATTTTATTCTATTAAAAAAGTTTTTTGGATTGGAGATTATAGGCGATCAGCCCTGGCTTCAAGCCGAGGTTATTAACAGCCTATTGAGACAATTGTTCCAACACAATAATCTTATCTTCGGCGCTGTAAATAGTCAGCCGGCCGTCTTTGACTGCGTAAGTACCTGTTTTTGTGAAGTTTTCGATAAC
>JAISTJ010000183.1 GCA_031272655.1 Tannerella sp. | reverse complement strand
GCTAAGGAATGCGTCTCGTGCCAAACGACGGGCGTGGCAAAGATGAAGTCGCGGCAATCGGGGTTCATGTCGAACTGGCGCGGGCTGTCGGAAATCATCTGCAAACCGCTCTCAAAGAGGATGTAATAAGCGATATGGTGAACGCGAGTACCTTTCATTATGAAGTTGGGACCGATGCGGTTGTAGTGTTCGGGCTGGACGTTTAGCATGGAACCCGGCGTGAACGACATCGGGCCGGTAACATTGCGCATGAATGGCAGGTAGAGGCTGTTGTCGGGTGTGCAGTTGCCGCCGTTCTCAAAGCCGCGCACGCCTTCGTACGACAGTACATTAGGATAGCGGAACTCCATGCCGGTCGGCTTATATGAACCGTGCAGTTCGATAATCATCTTATACTTAGTGGCTTCGGCGGCACATTTCTCGTAGAAATCCACTATCCACTGGTCGTTACGATCCATGAAATCAATCTTGAAGCCGACGATACCCATGTTCGAGAAATGCTCGAAGAGGTTGAAACTGTCGTCTTCAAAATCTTCCTGAATACCGGCGAAGGTAATCCATAGCAGCAATCCGACGTTTTTGGAGCGTCCATAACGTATAAGTTCCTGTAAATCAACTGATTGCTTTACCTCTTTTGGATGCGCGTTATTAACCGACCACCCCTCGTCGAGGATGAGGTAAGGGATGTTGTTACGTGAGGCGAAGTCTATATAATGTTTGTAGGCTTCGGTGGATACGCCTGATACATAGTTCACTTCCGGTCCGAAGTCGGCGCGGCGGTTAATCCAGTCCCACGCCGACATGCCGGGCTTAACCCATGAGAAATCGGCTGTGGTATGCGGCGCGAGGCGGGCGTTCATCGTGCTTTCTATCAGTTGCCCGTCGGTTTTGGCTACAACGAACCAGCGCCACGGGAACGTCCTTGTTCCATCGGTTTTGGCGATATAGTCGGCGCTTTTGGCGATGCGGATATTACGGCCGTTGCTGTCGTATTTCGTTTCAAGCGGCGCATTAGAGAACACAGCGCTGACGCCGTTTTCAGCGCCTTTGCCTTTCAGGAAGAGGCATGGATAATCAACAAGATCGGCTTCGGAAATGAGAATTTTAACGCCTTTGCGGGTGTTAATCAGCACCGGCAGCCCCGACATTTGGTTTTCGGGCTTCCACTCTCTTGATTCGACGTGCGAGTAGGGGCTTTCATAGAAGAAGTTGAAGCCCTGGTCGCCCGGAAACTGTGTATGAAGCAGGTAATCGCCCGTAAATGAGAGGTCGAAAGTTTCGTTCATCACCTCAACGAGGCCTTTCTTGTTGGTAATGAAGCGGTAAGCTACGCCGTCATCAAAAGCGCGAAATTCTAACGAGTAGTTGCCTTTAAAGTTGAGTATCAGCTGTTTATATTGATTGCGCACTTCGGTGAACTTGAACGGAACGACCGGACGGATGATTTCGTCAACGGTATTGTATTTTTGCGAGGCGAGCGACGGCTTGGCGCCAAGCGTTCCGTTTCGCAGAGTTAGTGCGGCGATGTTGTCTTTGAGCAACACTTCGCCGTTGTTGGCTATGGAGTAGCTTATGCGGTCGCTTAAAGTGATTGATACTTTGATGGTTCCGTCGGGCGAGGTCAGTTCATAAGACTTCTGCGCCGAAAGCGGTGTCGTAATGAGGGCCGTCAGCAGACAAGCAATTAATAAATCGGAAACTTTTTTCATTTTTTTCAAATTATATTTTGTTTTTCGAATGCAAAAATACAAAAAACTTTGGGTAAATGAAAAATAAATACGAAATTTGCAGCGAAATTTACAGGTTTTGATTTTGAAAATGAGGAAAAAAATTCTATTGTCGCTGGTCGTATTGTTTATGGGAATTAGCAGATTATCAGCACAATATAACATACAAATCGAAGGTTACGTCAGCGATTCGCTCACTAAAGAGCCGCTTGTTGCCGTTACGGTTGCGATTCGGGGGACTACCATCGGCACTGCAACCGATGCAGAAGGGCGTTTTACGCTGAAAGTCAGGACGGACAGCGCCATGCTTTCGGTCTCGTCGGTCGGATACAAGACAATGTATTTGCCTCTTATTCAAGGATTTAACAAACTCAACATAAGGCTTGTACCATATGAATATGAACTCGGAGAAGTTACGGTGCGCCCGAAACGTTATTCGCGGAAAAACAACCCTGCGGTGGAGTTTATCCTTGATATGCTGAAGCACCGTGACGACAACGACCCTCTGAAAAATGATTACTACACATTTAACTCCTTTGAACAGAGGACTTTATTTTTTGTCGGGGAGAACTCGGAAAAACAAAAAGCCTCAAAATCCGAATTAAACTTTCTAAGAAACTACACCGACACTGTAACCGTCCCCGGAATGAGGTTGTTACCCATTTATAATGAGGAACTTACGGAGACGCAGTACTATCGTCGCGAACCGAAGGCGACAAAGACGCTCCTTAACGGCTTCAGGCGCGACGGGATGATGGAGTTCGTTACGGAAGACGGCGTCAAGGACTATATTGATGAGGTGGTGCAGGACATCAATATTTTTCAGGACAATATTGAACTGCTGCTGCATCGCTTCGTTAGTCCGCTGTCGTCAATAGGGCAATATTATTACAAGTATTATATCACTGATACTGTGGATGTTGACGGCGAAAAATGCGTAAGATTGCTGTTTTCGCCGTTCAACCGCGAATCGTTCGGCTTCGTCGGCTCGCTGTGGGTAACGCTTGATTCTACATGGTTTGTGAAACGCATTGAGATGAAAACGCCGCACAGCATTAACCTTAATTTCATTGACGAAATAACTGTACAGCAAGAGTTTAGCCGCGCAACAAACGGCTCAAGGCTACTGACAAAAAACATCATCGTCGTTAAATTAGAGATTAGCAGGCAGTTACCCTCTGCTTACGCGAAGCGCACGGCAATTTACAGCAATCATTCGTTTGAAACGCCTGATAATCAAAGCATTTACGAAGCAGTAGCGCCATTGATAGAAGCCGACAGCGCCTATTTGCGCACAGCAACATTCTGGGATGACGCACGCAGCGCCGCTTCATCCGGCCTGCATAACTACAAGACAGACAGCATGATGAGCCAGCTGCGAGCTGTACCGTTCTACTTTTGGACGGAGCGCATAATAAACATCCTCGCCAACGGTTATGTGCAGACCGCCCCGAAAAAGGAAAACAGTTACTTCGAGATTGGGCATGTCAATACTTTCATTGGCGGCAACACCCTCGAAGGCATGCGCCTGAAGTTCGGCGGCAACACGACAGTCAATTTCAGCCCGCATTTCTTCATTGACGCGCATGTAGCTTACGGTTTCCGCGACCGCAAACTGAAGCCGCACATTTTTGCCGAATACTCGTTTAACAAAAAGAAAAATTTCCGCAATGAATTCCCGTACAACTACTTACGCGCTGAGTATAAGTATGATATAAACCAGATAGGGCAGCATTACCTTTATACAAACCCTGACAACGTGTTCCTGATGTTCAAACGCCGTGATAATAACCTGCTTACGTACCAGCAAAAGATGCAACTCAGTTATTTTCATGAGAGTTACGGCGGCTTCGCATACAATATTAATATTCGCCGCCTGCGCGAGTGGGCTACGCCGTTTGTGCCGTTCAACGAGATGCAGGCGGACGGAACTCTCAAACCCACAGCATATTACACCTCATCGCAGGCAGAATTACACCTCCGTTATGCGCCCGGCGAGAAGTTTTACGAATCGCGCAACGCCCGCTACCCGATACACTTGGACGCTCCTATCCTGACGCTCACGCACACCGTCGCCCGCAAGGGATTGCTCGGCAGCGACCACAACTACAGCCGCACCGAAGCAGGCATACGCAAGCGTTTCTGGCTCTCGCCGTTCGGTTATACAGACATACTTGTGCAAGGTGGAAAAGTCTGGGACAGAGCGCCTTATCCACTTTTGATAATCCCTAACGCCAATCTTTCATATACCATTCAGGAAGAGACGTTTGCGTTGCTCGACCCGATGGAATTTATTCACGATCAATATGTTTCGTGGGATATGACATGGAAGCCAAAAGGAGCGCTATTCAACCGCATCCCGCTCTTTAAATGGCTTCGACTGCGCGAAATCATCGGATTCAGAGGCTGGTACGGCAAACTGAGCGACCGTAACAACCCGCTGAAAAACGGCGTCGGACTGTACGAACTTCCTGCGAACACAACTTTTATGGGCGACAAACCTTATATGGAGATGAGCGCAGGAATAAGTAACATCCTGAAAATCTTGCGAGTGGACTATGTTTGGCGGCTGTCTTACCGGCGCCGCGAAGGCGTCCCCGACAGAGGAATTAGAATAAAACTTGAATTTTCTTATTGAAAATTGAAAAAAAATTACTACCTTCGCGCAAAATTTTGACCGCTAAGATAACGTATGAAAAAAGAGAAGTTTCATATTGAGTATTTGTTTGACAAGGTTTCTAAGCACAGTTTGTGGAACCATCTGACTACTCCGCCGGGGCTCTCGTCATGGTTCGCCGACGATGTGAGTATTGACGGCGATACGTATGTTTTTACATGGAACAG
Organism: Tannerella sp.; assembly: GCA_031272655.1. Taxonomy (GTDB): domain Bacteria; phylum Bacteroidota; class Bacteroidia; order Bacteroidales; family Tannerellaceae; genus Tannerella. The sequence continues at coordinate 17,554 of JAISTJ010000183.1, read as the reverse complement.
AGAGAAAGAAAATGCTGTAACTCAGTACATTAAGCCCGAAGATTGCATCCGTTTCAAATGGGAAGGTCAAGACGATGAGGCTTATTTTGAGTTCAGTATTCATACGGTGGAACTGACTGGCGCCGTGCTTCTTGAGATTACCGACTTCGCAGAGCCGTCGGAAAAGCACGATTCCATCAGCCTTTGGGACTCGCAGGTTGAACGACTGAAACAAACTTTAGGTATTTAAAAAGGGTATGCGCATAATAAAGCGAATGGATTTTTTTCTGCTGAAGACATTTTTGCCGCTGTTCATCATGACATTCGGCATCTGTCTGTTCATATTTCTGATGCAGTTTCTTTGGAAATACATCGAAGATATGGTAGGCAAAGGTATTGGAATCCACGTACTTGCGGAACTGTTTTTTTATGCCGCTACAACTTTTGTGCCGTTAGTTATGCCGCTTGCGATACTTTTCGCCTCGTTGATGACTTTCGGAAATCTTGGAGAACAATTTGAACTGCTGGCGATGAAAGCGTCGGGCATCTCGCTTATGCGCATTATGAGACCGCCTGTCATCTTCCTGATATTCATTGCTATAGCTACATTTTTCTTCCAAAACAACGTTATACCGGTCTCGCAGGTCAAAATGTACACCCTTCTCTACTCCGTCAGGGCGAAATCGCCTGAACTTGAGATTCCCGAAAGCACTTTTTATACCGAGATTCGCGGAAAGAACATTTATGTCAAGCATAAAACGAAAGAATTCCTTAAGGATGTGATGATTTACGACTATTCGGAGGGTTTCAACAACGCCCGCGTGATAGTTGCCGATTCGGGGAACCTTAAGACTTCTACCGATAAGAAGTTCCTGATAATGACGCTTTTCAGCGGTGAATCATTTGAGAACGTCAAGGGCAATAAAAACCGCGCCCGCGACGCCAAAGACCCTGTGCCGTATCGTCGCGAGACATTCGATACTATGGAGATGCTGATTGACTTTGACGGAAATTTTGTCATGTCCGACGAATCAATTTTTCAGGACAAATATATCGGCAAAAATCTGGCGAGCCTGCAACATTCAATAGATTCCATGACAGTCCGTTTGGATAGCATAAATGACGGGGAATCAAGGGTTTTGCTTGCACAATCGTATAAAAAGACGCTTAATCGCCCGAATTTTGTCCCGCAACATGTTGAGGTCGGGGGAGGCCCCTCTGCGGAGGTTCCTCCTGAAGATTTGCCGCAACACATTATCAACTTCGACAGTCTTTTTAAAGCTCAGGAGCCAACTGTAAAAGCCTCATTACTTGGCGCTTCCAAACGAAGCGTTGAGAATTTCCAAGTCAATTATTTCACAAAGGCGGCAATTTACAAGTACGAAGACAAGCAAATAAGATGGCATCATACCGAGATGCACAAAAAATTCACGCTTTCGTTTGCCTGCCTTGTGTTTTTCTTCATCGGGGCGCCACTCGGAGCTATCATCCGAAAAGGCGGTCTGGGCACGCCTGCCGTCATTTCCGTCCTGCTCTTCGTGTTCTATTATATAATAGACAGCATCGGCTACAAGATGGCTCGCGATGCAGTCTGGGCGCCTTGGCAAGGAATGTGGCTCAGTTCGGCGGTGCTTCTCCCAATGGGTGTTTTTCTAACGTATAAGGCTGTAAATGACTCGGTTATACTCAACGCCGAAACATATTTGGACGTCTTCAGGCGAATTATTGGCAAACGGGAGTTGAGGAAAATAGAGAAGAAAGAAGTCATAATGGAATTGCCTGATTATAAGGAAGTTGCAGCGCGTTTGCAGGCTTTAAAAACTGACTGCAACGACTATTTCACCACTAACCGCCGCTGGCTGTCTTATTTCGGTTTCTGGCGTGAAGGCGGCATTGACCACGATGCCGCGAAAATAGCGTCTGAACTTGAAGAAGTGGTGGACATTCTCCGCAACTCCGACCAAATCCTTATACTCAACAAAACGATGGATTTTCCCGTAATCAACAACTACCGGCTCGTTGATTTCACAATAGATAAACGGCTCGGCATGACGCTGGCGATAATCTTCCCGATAGGCGGATTAGTCTATCTGATAGCTATTTACCGCCGGAAATTACTCCGCGCCGACCTGCGCACTACCGCGCTGGTTTGCGATGAAATCAGGAAACTCTTTTAACTAAATTAAGAATTAAGAATTAAGAATTAAGGGTGGGTAATCCGGTCTATTTTATTCGCCGAGGGAGCTGAAATTGCTGATGTTTTGTTCGATTGTTACGCCCTCTATCTTTTCACGGGCGTGAAAATACTGGAACGCGAGACCGATAATCGCTATCACAGACGAGACATAAACCCCGTATGTCTGAATCAAACCCAAAATGTAGAGCGCAAACTTGTATATCACAGACTGCGAAAGTCCTGAATCCGCAGAAACTGAAAAAATCGTACCAACAAGCATCAAAATATACCATGGCAACATTGTAACTGTCTGAATAACAGACGAAATAAAATACAGCACTATCATCAATCCGAGCATCCCCCAAAACGTTTTCGTTCCAAGTTTCCACGCCTTGCCAAAAGCCTGAAAAAACGACAGATCGCGCTCGAATAGATAAGTCGGCATAACAAGCATTAACGGTAACATACAGAAAGCCAGCACAATAACAAACGGAACAGTAAGCAAAAGCGATCTTTCCGAGGCGGTTGCAGCAAGAATGCCTGCAAAAGCGACAATGAAAGCGAAAAGCACTATCATAAACACTATCAAGGCAATACATCTCAAAGAGTTACGGACAAGCCTGCCGCTGAAATCGCCGAAAACGACGCCCTCAAGCCTGTTTTCGCGCACGGCGTAAGTCTGCATCAGGGCGTAAACAAGTCCGGAAATCATCGCCGACCCCACAAGAATACACAGCAACAGAACGCCGAAATTGGCAATAAAACCGGCTGTGCCGGTCTCAAACGGATTGCCGCCCGCGCCTCGCAGTTCGAGGTTAAGAAACGACCCGTAAATAGTGTTCATTGCGAACGTCTGCACCAAACAGACAGGCATGATGACATAAAAAGTGTAACGCAGCAGCGCGCGCCGGTTTTCGCGGATAAAATCAAACACGGCATTCAGTTTTTCCGTGAATGTACGCTGGCGATAAAACTCAATTCTTGGCTTTAACTCGTTCATTTTTAATATTTTCAGGTAATACAATATAATAATAGACAACTAATGCAAGCGACAGCAAAATTACAGACAGTCGTATCAATGTGGAATACTCGGTGTGTCGTGTTAGATAACTCTCTATAAATCCGGCAGTTATAAAGACAGGGATTAGTCCGACGATGATTTTCAGCCCCCTCTTGGCGCCTTCGCGGAAAGCGTAACCGCGCGAGTAGCTGCCCGGAAACAGCCATCCGTTGCCGAGCGCGAAACCTGCCGCTCCGGCTACAATTATAGCGGATATCTCGAAAGTGCCGTGAAGCCAGACAGCAAGCATGGATTCAAAGCCAACGCCGCGCTGGAACAGGAAAGCCAGAAACGCCCCAAGCATCACCCCGTTCTGAAACAGCACCATTCCCGTTCCGAAGCCGGTAAAAAGACCGAAAACAAAAATGATAAACGAGACGCGGATGTTATTGAAAGTGATGTACAAAAACATCGGTAGCGACGAACTGTTGGAGTAAACGCCCATCGGGTCGCCGTTTTCTATGTTCCTGAGCGTCATGTCAACATATCCGTCGCCCATTATCAGGCGTACAAACCCGTCATCACCGACTGTCGAAATAGCGCCGATTAAAAGACTGATAATGAATACAATAAATGAATAAAACAGCTCCTTTCGCGAGCGATACATCACCTCCGGAATCTCGCGCGTCCAAAAAGTGATGATTCGCGAGTACCGTTCTTTCCTGTTTTTGTAAAGTTGATTATGAAGCGCTGATGCTAAGTTGTTGAGATACAGAGTAATACGCGAAGATGGGTAGTGTGAGCGCGAAAAAGACAGGTCGGTCGTAATTTCGGTGTAAGCATCGGCGAGTTCGGCGGGATTGCGGAGCGCAACCTCATCTATAACCTGTTCCATCGCCTTCCATTTCTCGATGTTCTGTCTTATAAACGATACCTCTTTCATAAAAGTTTTGAACTGCAAAGTTAAGAAAAAGTTTGACGAATAAAAAAAACTGCTTAACTTTGACGGCTGAAAATGGCAGAATCGAGAATTATTACAAGTCAATATGTCCGGATAGACCAGACGCCTGCGGGGGTCGGGGAAAGGATTTTTGCGCGCACGCTCGACTATCTGATAATGGCGCTCTATGCGCTTGGGATGTTTTATTTTATTGATGAAACGCATCTCTATCGCCGCATGGATGACGGGCAGTTTTTTCTGCTCGTTTTTCTGCTCTACACTCCGGTGATTTTTTACTCGCTGTTGTGGGAAATGTTCAATCAGGGGCGGTCTCCCGGCAAGATGGCTTTCGGCATGCGGGTAGTGATGCGCGACGGCTCTACGCCTTCGTTCGGCGCTTATTTTATGCGATGGATGTTTCTTCTTATTGACTACTGGATGAGTTGGATAGGGCTGTTTGTAATGCTGATAAACCGTAATAATCAGCGACTTGGCGACCTTGCCGCCGGAACGGTTATAATCAAAGAGCGTGATTATCACCGCATTCAAGTGTCTTTAGACGAATATAATTATCTCCGCAAGGGCTACCGCCCGCAGTTTCCGCAAGCCGAAAACCTGTCGCTTGAGCAGGTGAACACCATTACGGAAGCCCTCAACCGTTACGATGAACAGCGACCGCGCAGGATAGCCCAACTCGCAGCCAAAGTTAAAGAATATCTGAAAATTATGCCTGCCGATATTGATAACGAGAAATTTTTAAGTACCTTAACCCGTGATTATCAGTATTATGCGTTAGAGGAAATATAGCCTTACCAGCCGAAAGCCTCATTGTCCATCCATATCCCCTGCGCTTTCATAGTTTGCTCAATGACATCGCGGGCAACGCCTTCTCCTCCTTTTAAAGGACTGATATACAGTGATATGGCCTTAATCTCCGGAGCGGCGTCGGATGGCGCAACGGGTGCACCTACCCTACTCATAATCTCATAATCGGGAATATCGTCGCCGCAATACATCACTTCTTCGTCTTTCACTCCCGTATTCCGCATAAAATCCTCATAATCAGCTATTTTCAAACTGCTACGCATGTAAATATGCCGTATTCCGAGGCGTTCAAAACGAATTTTAACGGCGTCAGTGTAGCCGCCTGTTATAATACCCACTTTAAACCCCTTTCTTACAGCAAGTTGTAGCGCATAACCGTCTTTGATGTTCACGGTTCGCATCGGGTCGCCGTTTATGGCAAGCGGAATCATGTTTGACGACAGCACGCCGTCCACATCAAACACAAAAGCCTTTATTTTCTTTAAGTCGTAATTTATCATTCTTGCGGCAAAAGTAATTATTTTTCCGCAAAACAGCCAAAGTTTTCCGTTTTTTTATACTTTTGCAGGGACGACAAATTTTTAAAAGAAGAAATGATACGAAGGAATGCGTTAAAAATCAATGAGATGATGAAATATTTCTGGAGGGACAATCCGGAACTGTATCATAATATGCTTGAAGCGCGGATTGAGAGGCTCTGGAAGGAAGAACTCGGGCCGATGGTGGCGCAATACACTACTAATGTGTATGTTAAAAATCGCGTTCTGTATGTGTCAATTTCGTCGTCGGTCTATCGTAGCGAGTTGCTGTCAATGCGCAAACGCCTTGTGCGCGAGCTGAATAAAAAAGCCGAAGCTGATGTGATTGACGATGTAATGATAAGATAACATTCTCTATGTCAGCATATTACCCTGTCCACCATTCTATCGTGGGGAGCTGTCGGGATGTTTTCAAAGAGCTGAAAATAATAGCAGAGGCCTGTTACAGGCTTGTTGACACGCGCTAAAAGACGGTCGTAGAAACCTTTGCCGCGTCCAAGACGGTTGCCGTGGCGGTCAAAAGCCATGCCCGGCACAACAAACAGGTCAATATCCTCTATATCAACTATTTCCGAATCACATGGCTCCAAAATCCCGAACGATCCGATTTTCATCTGTCTCACGCCCGCGTACATCTTAAATATAAGGTTGTCGCCAACGACCACAGGCAACACTATCTTCTTCCGTTGATGCCAGTTTTCAATAAAATCGTCGGTTTGCACCTCGCCTTTCATCGCGCTGTATAGAGCCACACACGTAGCTTGCTGAAATTCAGGCGTTTCAGCGAGGCGACAACAAATTAACCGCGAAAACCTGTCTGCCTCGACACCCGTCAGCGATTTCAACCGCACCTTAATATAATCTCTTAATCTTTGTTTCTCTTCACGAATTGCTTGCATAAATAACTGTCTTTGAGCCTTTTAATGAAATATGCGCAGACTCACTTTTTTTAACACCATTCTCTTTTTTATACCGGACAAAAATTTCCGGTTTCCAAATATTGTTAGTTATAACCTCAATTGCTTTCTGCATCGTAGCGTCATCTTTCAGGAACACAGGGTAAAAGCCCTCATTATCAAAGAAATTGCGTATAATATATGCGTAAAGCTGGCGTTCTATCAGTTTTCTTGACTCTTCCATCAATACAGGACGCTTTTTGATGCCCTTATCAGCGGCAAACTCCTCAAGTTCGCCGACCAATGGCTGCTGTTTGAGATATTCATAGAGCGCTTCATAGTTGGCAAAAGATTTCAGCTTGTCTTTATGCTTGTCGGAATACGATAACACATACTGATACAGGACGTTAGAGTTCACAAGTTTCATAAAATACGACGTTACGCCGACCGTGTCGCTCGGAATAAAAATGTCGGGCATGATACCGCCGCCGCCATAGACTATCCTGCCGCCGACAGTGCGAAATTCAAGCGAATCTTTCTGGTGGATGCTGTCTTCCGAGAAATACTCGCCGTGAATAAACCTGTTGTCCAAGTCCTGCCCGTATTCATAAGCTTTTCCGAGTTCGTAATCCTTCTGGATACATCTGCCGGACGGGGTGTAGTAACGCGCTATTGTGAGGACAAGTTCCGACTTGTCCGAAAGGTCTAACTTGCTCTGTACAAGCCCTTTACCGAATGAGCGACGGCCTATTATCAGTCCGCGGTCGTTATCTTGTATGGCGCCGGAAAATATTTCGCTTGCCGAGCCGGAAGCTTCATTTATCAGCACAACGAGCGGCGCATCCTGACACGTACCCTTGCCGTTTGCACGGGCGTCGGAACGCGGATATGCCTTTCCCTGTGTGTAAACTATCAGATTGCTCTTTGAAAGAAACTCGTTTACCATATAAACAGCCGATTCGAGGTATCCGCCCGGATTGTCGCGCAAATCAATAATAAAGCCCTTGACTCCCTGTTGTTTAAGTTTCGCAATAGCTGTAATAAACTCGCTGAAAGTAGATCTTGCAAACTTCGACACCTTGATATAGCCGATTCCATCGGCAACTTTGTAAGACACATCCACAGAATAATTCGGGATATCCCCGCGTGTAAGCTCAAATGTGGCAAGCGTCTCGGAGTTGCTGCGCTGAACGCCAAGTATCACTTTGGAATCTTTGGCGCCCCGTAACATCCTCATTATCTTGTTAGAACTGTATCCTTTGCCCGCCACGACAGAATCGTTGACAGTTATGATACGGTCGAACGGCATCAAGCCTGCTTTTTCAGCCGGACCGCCGGATATTATGCTGATTATCAGGATAGTATCCGTTGTTATATTAAACTGAATACCGATGCCGCCGAACGAAACATCAAGGTCTTCATTCACCGATTCTACATCCGAAGCAGGGATATACGACGAATGAGGGTCAAGCTCGCTAACCATCTTTATCACAGCGCTTTCGGTAAGACGACTGATGTCCACGGTATCAACGTAGTTCTGTCTTATAATATCAAGAGTCTCATTGACTTTGTTTTGACCTTGCTTCAACTCCTTCAAATTAAAGCTAAAAGGGCGATTATACTTGCCGACAGCAAATCCGAGACACACACAGGCGAGCAACAACAGTGCAAACCACAAATAATCCTTTTTTTTCATAAATCTTTTTACTTCATTGTATATCAATAAATTCCACACAAATACCTGCACGTTCAAGCAGATGCAGACCTTCTTCGGTATGATACTTTTCGGAAAAAACCACGCGCCGAATGCCCGCTTGAATAATCAGTTTGGCACATTCGATGCAGGGCGAAGAGGTGATATATATCGTGGCGCCTCGGCTGTTATTGTTGGATGCCGCCACTTTTGTTATCGCATTCGCCTCGGCATGAAGCACATACGGCTTTGTTACGCCGTTTTCATCTTCGCAAACGTTCTCAAAACCTGACGGAGTGCCGTTGTAGCCGTCCGAAATAATCATCTGGTCTTTAACAATCAGAGCGCCAACCTGCCGCCGCTTGCAGTACGAATTTTCAGCCCAAATCCGGGCCATCCGCAGATAACGGCAGTCAGTATCAAGTTGTTTGTTATCGCTTTTAATCATCGTTTTTCTTGCCTGAACATACTGAATACGGTTTGCAAAGTTAGTAATAATTTGAACATTATCACCTAAAAATCAAAAAAAATTTCTATTTACTTTGCTATATTGAAAAAAACAAGTACTTTTGCATGCTGAAACGCTTAAATTTTCTTGTAAAAGGAATAATTTACCATACAGGGCAAAGAAAAAGGCGACATTTGAAAAAACGCCGCCTTTTTCCGAAAAGTAATTAGAATCACTTTTTCGCTGCTTCGATAGATACTTTCCTAAATTCCTTCAGAAGTTTCTCTAATTCTAAAGAAGCTTTACGCGCCCGTGTACCAGCCGCTTTGTTACCTTTTGTCAGTTGCGACTTAGCATCATCTAAGAAATCTGCATAGATGCCTTCAATCTTTGTTACTAATTTCTCCATTTTCTTCTTGTTTTAAGTTGTTATAAAATAAATAGTTACCTGTTCAGACTTACGTCTTGAACGCTACAAAGATATACATTTATTGGATAATGCAAGCATTTTTGTCAAAAACTTTCAACAACTTATCAAAAAAAAATCTATCTTTGCCTGAAATTTTTTAAACTCATTTCCGTATGAAAAAGTCGTTATTAACTGTTATTGTTGCACTTACGTCGGTTCTTGCCATTAATGCACAGAACTACACAACGCCGTTTAAACCGTTGAACATCCTGCCGGAGGACGTTTATGACCTCATTCTCGGCGAATCTTCGGGCGAACAGCCCTATTATCATGTCCTCGAACTCGCGCCTTACGAGAAAAATCGCAAGGCTGAAGAATATTCGGGCGACCTGCATGAAACCAAGTATGTTTACGGCAAACTGAAGGAATACGGGCTGCCGAACGCTACCGTTGAACGCATCGGCACGGTCAAAACGTGGGACGGTGTGAGCGCCACGCTTTGGGAAACATCTCCAAAAATCGCTAAAATAGCTGATTATGAAGACCTTGCGGCGTATCTCGCACAAGGAAGCTCCAACGCAGATGTTGAGGCTCAGTTAGTTTGGATCGGCAGAGGGACAAAAGAAGAAATTGACGCGGCAGACCTTAAGGGCAAGATAGTTGTAACGGAAGCTGCCGGCGGACGTGTTCAGCGCCCTGCCGCCGAATCCGGCGCTGTCGGCATCATCTCTTTTTATGCGCCCCGTCCGCTCGTTGACCCCGTTCAGGTGCCAAACGCAAGCATCATGGACGACCAGAAAATGTTCTGTTTCAACCTGCCCCCTCGCGACGGTTATATATTGAGGGACAGGCTGCTTGCAGGCGAAAAGATAACGGTGCACGCCAAGGTGGAGACAACAGAGGTGGAGACAGTCAACCAGATCCCTACATGCCTTATCCCCGGAACAGACCCCAATGCAGGCGAAATCATCATCATTGCACACCTCTTTGAAGGCTATGTGAAGTTAGGCGCCAACGACAACAATTCCGGCTCGGCGGCTATCCTTGACGTTGCCCGGACGCTCAATAACCTCATCAGCAGCGGCAGGCTCGCCAAGCCCAAACGCAGTCTGCGCTTCCTCTGGGTGCCGGAAATTTCTGGCACTTATGCGTGGCTCGAAAAACACAAAGATATCCCGTCTAAAACGCTCTGTTGCCTTAACCTTGACATGGTCGGGCTGTGGCTCAGCAAAAGCGACGGGCTGTATTGCTTCCAACGTACGCCGATGGGATTGCCGCATTATGTGAACGACGTTGCCGAAGCGCTCTTCCACTACGTAGGAGCTACCAACAAGAGCTTCCTCGCGACCGGAGCGGGCAGGCCTGAGGCTATCAAGCCCATTTACAGCGTTACCGGCTCGCGCGAACCGTTCTATTATGCCGTTACTGCTCATTACGGCGCGTCCGACCATGAGGTGTTCAACGATTTCGGCATTGATGTGCCGTCGCTGATGTTCATAACGTGGCCTGACAACTATTATCACACCTCCGGCGATCGCCCTTCGATACTCGATCCTACGCAGTTGCGACGGGCTGTAGTCATAGCCGCTTCGGCCGCCTATCTGATAGCTTCTGCAGACGGCAAGAGCGCCCTGAAAATCGCTTCGGAAGTGGCTTCCAACGCCGCCAAACGATTGGCTGTCATGCAGGAAACCGGCGCCATAAGGCTCTCCGAAGCTACCGCAGACAATTTTCAGGAAACATTCAAACGCGCCGTTTACAACCTCGACGCTTATGCTTTAAATGATATAGCAACGCTTTCATCTGTCTTAGAATTAGCGCCTTCCGATGCTGCTTTAAAGAAATATATTGATGCTCAGGCACTTAATATAGAAAGCATCAAGAAACTAAATCAAAAAAGCCTCGAAGAATTAGCAAAAGCGCGGGCAGATGAGTTGAAAACCGCTTTCAAACCTGTTACGCTGACGGCAGACGAATTGAAAGCGTCGAAGATATTCCCCAAAGCTACAAGTCTTGCGTCGGAGAAAGGTGGGAGCGCACTGCGGGACATTCCGCGCGAGACGATGATTAAACATGGCGTCCGTCCGCCGAGATCATGGCGTCAAAGCCTCTCCGACATAGTGGAACGGCCTGTCGGCGTGGTTATAACTAACGGCGTCGAGATTGCGCGGCTGACTAAATCCGGCAAGAACAGTATCCTCGACATAAAGAAGATGCTTGACGCCCAGTTCCCCGAAGCCGAAAGCCTCGAAGATGTTACCCGCTATCTCGAACTGCTCAAAGATGCCGGCTTCGTAACCTTTTAACGGGGGAATGCCTTCGTCATTTTTTCCGCAAGCGAAAAAGAAGAAGCGAGGAACGAAGCAATCTCTTCCCCTCGTCATTTTTTCCGCAAGCGAAAAAGAAGAAGCGAGGAACGAAGCAATCCAGAAATAATTCTTAATTTTCAATTCTTAATTCAAAAAATTATGCATCATATTAAAACCCATTGTTTAGCAGCGCTAATCCTGCTTTTGGCTACCCACACCGCAGGCTACGCCCAAATGCCCCAGACCGGCATTGACACCGGCTACGTCCGCAAAAATTACACCAAAATTGAACGCATGATACCCATGCGCGATGGGATTAAGTTGTTCACTTCCATATATATACCGAAGGACAACAGCCAAAAATACCCTATCCTGCTTAGCCGTACCTGCTATTCGATTTCGCCATACGGCGAAAATGCCTACAGATACACTCTCGGACCATCAACACAATTGATGCAGGAAGGCTATATATTTGTTTATCAGGATATTAGAGGATGCTGGATGTCGGAAGGCGAGTTTGTGGACGACCGCCCGTATATCCCCAACAAGAAAAGCAAAAATGATGTGGACGAGAGCAGCGACACTTACGACACCATAGACTGGCTGCTGAAGAACATCAAAGGCAACAACGGCAAAGTCGGCATCTATGGCATCTCGTATCCGGGTTTTTATGCCACCTGCGGCATCATTGACCATCATCCTGCGCTCAAGGCTGCATCCCCGCAAGCGCCTGTTACAGACCTGTTTATCGGCGACGACACGTTCCATAACGGTGCGTTTTTCCTGCTTGGAAACTATACGTTCTATGCAAGTTTCGGTCAGATACGCCCCGTCCCGACAAGCGAGCCGTATTACAAACGTATCTCTTTCGGCACCGAAGACGCATACAAGTTCTTCCTCGAAAACACGTATGCCGATCTTAAAGATAAGTATTTCAAGGACTTAGTGCCGATGTGGGACGATATGCTCGAACACGGCACTTACGATGAGTTCTGGTCGAGCCGCACCCCACTGCCCCACTTGAAAAATGTCAAATGCGCCGTTTTGACGGTCGGCGGATGGTATGACGCCGAAGACCTCTATGGCCCACTCAAGACGTACAAATTTATAAAAGAACAAAATCCGGGCGCCATAAATCACCTTGTTATGGGTCCGTGGCCGCACGGCGGCTGGTCTCGCGGCACAGGCGCATCGTTCGGCGGCGTTAATTTCGATTCCAATACATCGCAGTACTACCGCGAAAATATAGAGTTGCCGTTCTTCAACTACTATCTGAAGGGCAAAGGCTCTCTTGACTTGGCGGAAGTAACTGTTTTTGAGACAGGTAGTAACAGATGGCGTTTTTATGACACATGGCCTCCCGCAACAGCGAAAGAGGCTTACATTTATCTCGGCGCAGGCAGCAAGCTTTCATTTGAACCAAGCGCCTCAAATACAGATACTTACGACGAATATATAAGCGATCCCGCCAAGCCTGTGCCTTATACAAATTCCATCTCAATGCACGTTTCAAGAAATTATATGGTTGAAGATCAGAGATTTGCATCTACCAGACCGGATGTGCTTGTTTACAAAACGCCTGTCCTTGATGAAGATGTTACCCTTTCGGGCAATATTGAGGCGCAACTTTTCGTTTCTACTACGGGCACGGACGCTGATTTTGTCGTGAAACTCATTGATGTTTACCCCGATTCGTTAAGCAGCAATTCGGACACGCCTGCAAACACCCGCATGAGCGCCTACCAGCAGCTCGTTCGCGCCGATGTGATAAGGGCTAAGTTCAGGAACAGCATTGTTACTCCCGAGCCGATAGCTGCAGGCGAAGTTACGAAGGTGCCGTTTGAGCTGCAGGATATAGCGCATACTTTCAAGAAAGGGCACAGCATTATGGTGCAGGTACAAAGTTCATGGTTCCCGCTTGTGGACAGGAATCCGCAACGTTTCATGGACATTTTTAAAGCCACCGCCGCCGATTATGTCAAAGCGACGCATCGCGTTTATCTTGACGGCAACCGGCAGTCGAGGCTCAAAGTCAGAATTATTAATTAAAAACTATTTATATGGATGCTAAAATACAGGAAATTACCGATAAAATCTACCGAGAAGGGGTAGAAAAAGGCAAATCGGAGGCTGAAAAAATCATCAGCGATGCGAAAGAAAAAGAGGCGGCGATAATTGCGGCTGCCGAAACTAAAGCGCAGGAAATAGCAGCGGCAGCAGCCAAACAGGCGGACGACCTGCGCGCCAACACCGAAGCAGAGCTACGGTTGTTTGCATCACAGGCGCTCGAAGCTCTCAAAAGCGAGGCTACAAACATTATCACCGGCAAGATTGCCGGTGATAACGTGCACGCCGCCACTGCCGACGCCGGTTTCATGCAGAAAATCATGCTTGAGATAGCACGCGGATGGGCTAATAATGAGGATGTTACAATCCAGACAGCCGACGCTGCCGCACTGACTGATTATTTCGCCGCCAATGCTAAAGATCTGTTAGACAGGGGAGTACGCATCGAGCAGGTGAACGGCAAGAAGACTTCTTTCACCCTTGCGCCCGCCGACGGGTCATACAAACTGACATTCGGCGACGATGAGTTTATTTCTTTCTTCAAGGACTTTCTGCGCCCGCAACTTTTTGAAATGCTTTTCCGATGAGTAAATACTATTCCTTACCTGCAAGCCTGCCGGAATTGACGCCCGAAATGACAAAGTTGCCTTTTACGGTCGCTTCATTCAAGGTGGAAATAGCTGATATTCTGACAGATAAAGACTCTAAACTGCTTGAATGGCTTTTCTACAAATACGACAACGCCAACCTTTTGCTTTATCTCAGGAAAGCCACTGTTGAGGGCTTCGATGAAAACGCCGTTTTGTCGGCCGATGAGCTGAAAGAGTTGTGCGAAACGCTTAAAAATGAAGACCGTAAGCCTGCTTTTTTATCGTCGGCGCCCGATTATATGGTTGATTTCATCCGCATCTACTATGCACGGTTTGAAGCGGGTGGCGGCGGACATTCGTCGGAACAGATTTTGCTTGAAGACAAGCTGTCATCGTCATATTTCGACGCGGCAATATGTTGCGACAACCCGTTTGTAGCCGCATGGTTTGAACTTAATCTCAACATCAGCAATGTGATGGTGGCGCTCAACTGCCGGAAGTACGGGCTTGACCAGCGCGATTTCATCGTTGGCGACAACGAGGTAGCCGAACGGCTGCGGCAGTCGGTTTCACGCGACCTGAACCTTGCCGACGCCGCCGACTATATGCCGGAGCTGTTGAATATAGCTGAAGAACAGGATCTTATGCAGCGGGAGAAACGGTTTGACGCCCTGCGATGGAAATGGCTCGATGATAATACATTTTACAAAACATTTGATTTTGAGGCGATTATAACTTATATGTTGCGTCTTGAGATGTTAGAAAGATGGCTCCGCCTCGACAAGGTCAGCGGCGAACAAACTTTCCGCCACCTCGTAGGCGACATGAAATCCGAAAGCGCCCGCACACTTTCCCGCTTCCGCGAGAACGGGGTTTGAAGTTTAATTAGTAACAACTCCGCTTTCAACGTCAAAAAGTGCATAATCCCCTCCTACAGAGGCGAGTATGCGGTCAAGATACTTACGGTTGGTGTCGGTGAGGAATATTTGTCCGAAGCGGGCGCTGCTGACCAAACCTATTATCTTTTCTACGCGGTCGGCGTCGAGTTTATCAAACACATCGTCGAGAAGAAGTATGGGCTTCGTGCCGCCTTTGCTGTTCATCAGCGAGAACTGCGCCAACTTGAGGGCGATGACATAAGTCTTGTTCTGCCCCTGTGAACCGGTGCGGCGCATCAGTTCGTCGCCGAGTTTCATCTCTACGTCATCTTTATGGATGCCAAAAGTGGAATAGCCGATGATGAGGTCGCGTTCGCGCGTGTCGTGCAGCGAACGTGCGAAATCTGCACCAATAGAGAGGTGCGACCGGTATTCGAGGGCTACCGGTTCAACTTGAGCGCCGGCTATCAGCGCGTAGTACTCGTTGAAAAGCGGCGTCAGTTCGGCGAGAAGTGCGCGTCGTTTGTCGTAAAGCGTCTGTCCATAAGTCGCCATCTGCATCTCAAGGACGTCGTAAACGGAATAGTCGGCCGCCGCAACACGGTCCCGCAGCATGGTGTTACGTTGCAACAGCGCTTTATTATAATGTATAAGAGCGGAAAGGTATTGGCGGTCGTTTTGCGAGATGAGCATATCTATGAACCGTCTGCGCTCGTCGCTACCGCCGCGGATAAGGTCGGCGTCAAGCGGCGAAATCATCACAAGTGGCAGTAAACCAATATGTTCCGACAGACGGTCATACTCTTTCTTGTTACGTTTGAACTGCTTGCGATGTCCCTGACGGATAGCGCAAAAAACCTCTTCCTCCCTGCCGTCAAAGTCGTACAACCCCTGCAGGACGCACATCTCCTCGCCATAGCGTATGATGCGTGCGTCGGGCGTATTCAGATGGCTCTTGCAGAACGAGAGATAGTAGAGCGCATCAAGCAAATTGGTCTTCCCCATGCCGTTTTTCCCGAAAAAACAATTCAGACCGGATGAACATTCTACTTCCACCTGAGAAATATTTTTGTAATTGAGGACAGATAACTTCTTTATTATCATCTATTTACTACTTTTGCCGAAAAATTTCATCTGCAAAAGTAAAAAATTTTTCGCTGCAAAGTACATTTTTTCAGAAAAAAATACTACTTTTGCGCCCTGAAAATAAAAAAATACAAGATATTAATTATGGCAAATCAGAAGTCAGGAAAGAATACAGAGGCGACGACCGCCGAGAAGGAAGTAGGTCAATTAGTGTCGCGTTCGGAGCAGTTCATTGAGAACAACAAGAAGAACATCACCTACGGTATTATCGGCGTAGCAATCGTAATAGCCGCTATTTTGGCGTACAACAACCTCTACAAGGCGCCGAGGTCGCATAATGCACAGGCAGCGCTTTTCAGAGGCGAGTATTATTTTCAGAAAGATTCATTCAACCTTGCTTTGAACGGCAATGGCGTTGATTATGACGGTTTTGAGCAGATCATTGACCAGTATGGCGGCACTAAAGCTGCTAACCTCGCCAAGGCTTACGCCGGAATATGCTACTACAAGACAGGCGATATCGAAAGCGCCCTGAAATACCTGAAGTCGTTTAAAAGCGACGAGGACAACGTTGCGCCCGCCATCACGGGACTGATAGGCGACTGCTACATTGAGTCGGGCAACGTCAAAGAGGGCATCGCCTACTTCGAGAAAGCCGCCGCCAAAGCAAACAACGACTTTCTTAGTCCTATTTACCTGAAGAAAGCCGGTATCGCCTACGAGAGCCTGCAACAATACGCCGACGCTCTCAAAGCATACACCGCCATCAAGGAGAAACATGCCGCTTCGATGGAAGCCATGGATATAGATAAATATATTGTACGCGCGCAATTGGCGGCGGGGAACTGAGAGTTTGCGGTTTATTAGTTTGAGGTTTGAAGTTAATCACTCATCACTTAATTCTTAATTTAAAGGATGGCAACGAAAAACTTATCCACATACGCTCCGGAAACGGTACCCGACGCATCGGGAATGCGATTTGGCGTCGTATGCTCGGAATGGAATCCCGCCATCACCGACCGGCTGCTCAGCGGAGCTGTCGAGACACTCAAAAAACATGGCGCATCGGAAGATGCAATAAGCATATATCACGTGCCGGGCAGCTTCGAGCTGACTTTCGGCGCACAACAGGTAGCCAAGTACGGCGACGTTGACGCCGTGATTGTTCTCGGTTGCGTAGTACGCGGCGGCACGCCTCACTTCGACTACGTCTGTCAGGGCGTAACACATGGAGTTGCAAAATTAAATTCGGAACTTGACGTCCCTGTTATTTTCGGCATCTTAACGACTGATAATCAGGAACAAGCGGAGGCGCGTGCAGGTGGCGATTTGGGAAATAAAGGCGACGAAGCGGCAATAACTGCAATAAAAATGTGCGATTTTATTTGGAGATTAAAAAAATAGTTCGTACCTTTGCGGCGCTTTTGAGAGCAAAAACAGGTGGCAAAAGAGCCGCCGGAGAACTTAAAATGTTGGAAATCAAATAAATGGGCAGATACCAGAGTGGCCAAATGGGGCAGACTGTAAATCTGCTGGCTTACGCCTACGGTGGTTCGAATCCATCTCTGCCCACAAAAACGATTTAAGATTTTTGATTTATGATTTTAGATTTAAATCCGAAATCTAAATTCTAAAATCTAAAATAAATTATGCGGAAGTAGCTCAGTTGATAGAGCATTAGCCTTCCAAGCTGAGGGTCGCGGGTTTGAGCCCCGTCTT
>JAISTJ010000121.1 GCA_031272655.1 Tannerella sp. | reverse complement strand
AAACTATTGGCGGTTGATACGCAAACTTTCTCCGATATGCGGGAGAGGGATGCACTTTATATAGACAAGACGGATTACATCTATAAGATGGTAACCGGCGGGAAGGTTTATTTCCTCTCTCGTCCCCGTCGTTTTGGTAAGTCGCTGATGATAAGCACTTTACAATCGCTGTTTGAGGGTCGGAAAGACTTGTTCGAGGGTCTGTATATTTACGATAAATGGGACTGGTCGAAGCGTTACCCTGTAATTCGCTTAGACTGGTCAGGGGTGGTTTTGAGTACTCCCGAAGCGATGAATAAAGATTTACCCTTATATTTCCAAGCTATCGCAGACGATTATAATATTGAACTTGAGTCAGATACAGGTCAAGGCTGCTTCCGTGAACTTATTATAGGTTTACACAAGAAAACCGGTCAACAGGTTGCTGTGCTGATAGACGAGTACGACCAGCCTGTAACAAGCCATCTTCATAACGAGTATCTTGAGCCGATGAGAAAGGCTGTCCACGATATCTATCAGGTGATGAAAAACTGCGACAAGTATATTCGGTTCATTTTTATCACCGGTGTATCGAAGTTTTCAGGGTTGTCGGTATTCTCGGCTCTCAACAACCCGCAGGATATAACCCTTGAGCCTGAATATGCCGGAATATGCGGTTACACCCAGCAGGAACTTGAAACTGCGCTCAGCGAATACATTGATTATGCAGCAGAAGTGCGTGGCGAAACACGCGAGCAGGTGATTGACGGGATACGCAAGTGGTATGACGGCTACTCGTGGGACGGCAAAACCCGCGTCTATAACCCGTTCTCTACACTAAAATTTCTGAAATCGCCGCAAATGTACATTAGTTACTGGTTCGCTTCCGGCACTCCATCGTATATGTTAGACATCATCCGGCAGCGCGAAGAACTTAGTTTGGTTTATGGCCCGACAGAAGCAAGCCCGGATGAGCTTTTCAATGGATATAGCCCAACTGCGCCGGAAGATATACCCCTGCTGTTCCAGACCGGATACCTGACTATTACAAACATAAACGAATATGGACAGTATCAGCTTGCTACCCCTAACGGAGAAGTACTTCATGCAATGGAACGGTATCTGCTGAAAGAACTGTGTACCGCGTCTTCGGAATCAACAAACCTGTGGCGCGAGAAGTTGCGTCGCTACGTTTATGAAGACAACGCGGCCGGTCTGGCTTACGTGCTAATGTCGCTCTTTTCTGTGCCTTACCGCATCAAGGATGGCAAAGAAAGCGCCTACCACATAGCTTTTCAGATAGCGTTCAAGGCGCTTGGTCTCAAGATTCTAAGCGAGGTCATAACCGATTATGGCATCGCCGACGCCGTCTGGGAACTGCCGGAAACGGTTGTCATCATAGAGATGAAGTACTCAGCAAATGGAATCCCTTCAAAGATGCTCGCCGCCGCATTGAAACAAATCCACAAGAAGCGCTACTACACCCCCTACGCCGACCGCCCATGTAAACTCTTAGCCGTAGCCTTCACCGACGCAACTGTAAAGTGCAAAATAGAAACGTTAAAAAACTAAAAAATAAAATTTTAAGGTCTAAGGTTCAAGCGTCAAACCATTTTATTCATATCTTTTCATGAAAAAAATAGTAATATTACTGCTTGCAGTTGCCATATTCGCTTCATGCAATAAAACGCTAAAACAAACTGATTCACAAATACTTAGCGAAATGCAATTCGTTGAACCGGATTCGACGTATCACTCCGGCGTTTGGTGGTGGTGGTTACGATGTTATACCTCAAAGGAAGCGCTTACCCTCGACCTTGAAGAGATGAAAGCAAAGAAGCTACAACGCCTCATTTTATCGGATTTTGGTCAGGCCGGCTTGTCGGAGGAACTGCCCTACCTTGATATGGCTTCGCCGGAATGGTACGAGTTGGTGAGGCACTCTATTCGTGAATGTAAGCGTTTGGGGCTTGATTTTGGCTTCTGCATCGGCGCTACGGGGCCTATGGCGCCATGGGTTACTCCCGATGAGGGCCTGAAAAAATTGGTTTATGCCGATACAGTTGTTGACGGCGGTGCGTCGTTGCGTTTCAAACTGCCTGAACCTAAGGATGTTCGCAAAGATGATGGCGGTAAACCACTATATTATAAGGATATAGCTCTATACGCTATTCCCGCCGCTACCGAAACTGTTCCTATAGAAAAAATTGTTAATATTACTGCGAAAATGGATGCAGAGGGCGTTCTGACGTGGGACAATGCGCCTGCCGGACGCTGGAAAATACTGCGTGCCGGCTATGAACCGACATATCATCACATGAACAACTTGTTCAGTCAGGATGTGCTTCGGACGGACGTTTACGACAGCTATTATGCCCGTTATTTTGGCGAGGCGCTTCGTCCGTTAACGCCGGAAGAGCGTTCGGTTGTGAAAATCCTTGAAGAAGACAGTTATGAGAACGGGAGCGGCGAGTGGAATGAATATTTTGCAGCCGAGTTTAAAAAACGGCGGGGCTACGACCCGTTGCCGTATCTGCCTGCGCTTTCGGATCAAGTGATTGAAAGTAAAGAAGTTAGCGAGCGTTTCAAATATGATTTGAAGCTGACGGTCTCGGATTTGTTTGCCGAACACTACCGTTATGTGCAGCAGAAAGCGCATAACGACGGCATGCAATCAATGTTTGAAGCTTCCGGTCCGCATCAACACTTTGCAGATGCACTGCTGTTGCAAAAGTATTCCGACATGCCGATGGGCGAGTTTTGGATACCTGCCCGAACGCACCGCACAACTCTTGAAACGCAGATAATGACTAAAGAAGCTGTCTCGGCCGCGCATATCTACGGCAAGACAGTTATCCCTGCCGAGTCGTTCACCTGCGCCGGGCCGCAGTGGGAAGAATCGCCATGGAGCCTGAAATGTACCGCCGACCGCGCTTTCTGCGAAGGGATAAACAGGATATACTTCCATGCCTATTCGCAATCGCCCTCTCTGACAGCCAAACCCGGATATGTCTATTACCCCGGCTCGCATTTCGACCGCAATATCACGTGGTGGGACTATGCCTACGACTGGCTTGCGTACCTTTCGCGTTGCCAATATATGTTGCAGCAAGGGATTCCGGTGGCGGACGTAAGTTTCTGGTACGGAGACGGTTATCAACGCAAACGGTATCGTCAGGAAGTTCCGCGCGTCGGCAGGGGGCGCCTTTACGACTATACTAACAATGACGCTATTCTGACGCGCATGTCGGTTCGCGACGGGAAAATCGTTCTGCCCGATGGGATGACTTATAGTGTTCTGGTAATGCCTGATGTTCAGGAAGTTGCGCTCGATGGCTTCGGCAACAGGATGAATAACGACAATGTGGAAGAGCTACAAAACAGCGTCCCCGTCGAGGTCATGAAGAAATTACGCGAATTAGTCAAGGGCGGAGCTACGATTGTCGGTTCCAAGCCTTTGAAGTCTGTTGGATTGCTTGATTATCAGGCTAATGACAGGACAGTTACGCGGATTGCGGATGAGATGTGGGGCGCTTC
>JAISTJ010000115.1 GCA_031272655.1 Tannerella sp. | reverse complement strand
ATGATGCCACTCGCCGTTTTTTCTTCTGCGTCTGCGGGTTTAACAAGAACCCTGTCTGCTAATGGTTTGATACTCATAGTTATAAATGTTTAAATTATTAATTAATAAAATTATTTTTTTAAGTTTGCACCTTACATATACTAATTTCGTGCCAAATCTTTCGACCTGACATTTTTGCAGATTTTTGACACTGCGAGGCAGAAAACCTGACAAAAAAGTCAACTAAAGGACATCATCCCGTCTTTGAGATGAAAACGGTCGTCATTATCAAGGAGATAACGCATTACGACAAGGTTTTTTTCTTTTTCGAGGGGAAGTGAATAGGCGAGAACATTGACCTGTTCGGATTTCCCGTTCAAAGCGGCTATCAGCGCGTCGCGGGCTGTGTTGAACTCCCATGTGCGGACGCCCGACTGCGTTTTGCGGAGGCATACGTCACAGATGCGGCAGTCGGTGTCGCTTTTCTCACCGAAATAATGCAGCAGCATGCGCGAACGGCAGATATTCTGCTCGTTGATATATTCAATGACTTTCGAGATTCGCTCTTCCGAACGCTTCTGGCGCACTTCAAACGCACTTCGGGGAATGGATAAACGGCGGGACTCCTCACGGTCGCGCGTATATACTATCTGAGGCAGTTTTTTTCGCGGTATATAATTGATAATATGAGACTTAGATAAGGAAATCAACTCATTGTAAACCTCGTTACGCGAAGAATGGGTACGGGTGGCGATTAGCGATTCATCAATGAAAACATAATCGGCGAAAATACCTGTGTATGAGCGTAATATGACTTGAATAATCTCATCGGCGAGACGGCTTAACTGCAGGTGATAAAGTTCGTCGCGATTGACGAGAAACAGCAGCCGTGAGTTGGAGTCAGGCTCTTCCACATATTCTATATAGCCTGCGAGTTCAAGTATTTTCAAAGCGCTATGAGTTTGATTTTCAGAGAATTTGAATTTGCGGCAAAAATCCTGTATCGGAAAATCGCGTGTCATAAATATACCGAAACCGACGGCTATCTGGAAATAGTTTCCAAGCGCATCGTAAATATTGGCAATCAGCTTTTTATCGGGATACTCGTCAGTCAGGCGCTTTTTCAGTTTGGATGTTTCGGCAGATGCACAGAGGGCTATGGCATACGATTTTTTGCCGTCGCGCCCCGCCCTACCCGCTTCCTGAAAGTATTCTTCAAGCGAGCCGGGCATATCAACATGAATCACAAGGCGCACGTCAGCTTTATCTATTCCCATACCAAAAGCATTGGTAGCCACCATGATACGACATTCACCGCGTTTCCATGCATCCTGACGGAAAATTTTATCGTCGCGGTTAAGTCCGGCATGGAAAAAATGCGCCGAAAAGCCCGCTTGCTGCAACTCTTTGGCTATATCGGCAGTGTGTTGGCGGTTGCGGGTGTAAATTATCGCTGTTCCTTCGACATTTTGGAGTATGTGTATCAGTTCATCGGTCTTGTTTTCGACGCTGCGCACCACATAAGCCAAATTATCACGTACAAAGCTCTTTTTCAAGACGTTACGCTTGCGAAAAAGGAGCTTATCCTGAATATCTTCGACCACATCGGGCGTGGCGGTCGCCGTCAGCGCCAAAACGGGCGTCTCGGGAGGCAAAACCTTCCTTATCTCGGCAATTCGCAGGTATGAAGGGCGGAAATCGTAGCCCCACTGCGAGATACAGTGGCTTTCATCAACTACGAGCAGGCAGATTTTCAGATGCGGCAATTTGTTCTTAAACAGCTCTGTATGAATGCGTTCCGGTGATATATAGAGAAATTTATAATCGCCGAAGATGCAGTTATCAAGATGTTTGTTTATTTCGTCCTGCGTCATACCCGAATAGACGGTTGCAGCCTTGATATTGAGGGCGCGGAGGTTGTCCACCTGGTCTTTCATCAGGGCAATCAGCGGCGTGATAACGAGGCAAAGCCCGTCCATAGTCATCGTCGGCACCTGAAAAGTGAGCGATTTACCACCGCCGGTGGGCATCAAGCCAAGCGTGTCTTTACCGTCAAGCACGCTGCGGATGATGTCTTCCTGCAAAGGGCGAAATTGCTTGTAACCCCAGTATTTTTCTAATGTTTCGAGCAGTTGAGAAGTCATAAATCGGCGCTTTTATCCTGCAAATTTACACTAAAAATTGCTGTTACGGCTAAAAAACGGAAAAAATCACTAACTTTGCCCACTAAAATTTTAACAATAATATGAAAAGAAGAGACTTTATTTATTCAATGGCGTTGGCAGGAGCGCTGCCGTTCGACAGTTTGGCGAAAATTACCCTGCGCGAACAGGAAGAGAGGGGCAGCCAGCGGCTTTCGCTTGAACGGCTCCAGCAGTGGGAAGCGCTGGGGTATGGGATGTTTATCCACTTCGGTATGAGCACTTTTGACGAAAAAGAGCACTCACTCGGCGACAAGCCTTCAACGCTGTACGCACCAACGAATCTCAATGTAGATCAGTGGATTAAGACGGCAAAAGATGCCGGAATGAAATATGTAATCTTGACGGCCAAACATTCGTCCGGCCATTGCCTTTGGCATAGCAAATTCACTGATTATCATACAGGTACGAGCAGCGACAAGACCGACGTTATAGCCGAATTTGTGAAAGCCTGCGCCAAATACGGCATCATTCCGGGCTTGTACTACTGTTCGTGGGACGACCATCAGCCTATGGGGTCAAAAACGCCCTCCTACACCGAGTGGGGCAAGATGAGCAGCACCGAAGAATACAGGCAGTTTCAATGGAATCAGGTTGAGGAACTTTTGACGCAGTACGGCAAAATAGGGGAAGTTTGGATTGATATTCCGGGCATGTTGCCGCGCGATTACCGCCAAAAACTCTATGATCATATCGCCGAGTTACAACCTGATGCTCTGATAGTTATGAATCACGGTTACGGCGACGGGCAGAAGTTTGATATTGATTATGCCTGGCCTTCGGACGTGGTAACAATCGAGAGGTGGCTGCCGAACAGCGAGACAAAATACGTCAAATGGCGCGAGATTGAGGGCAAACGCTACTATATGCCCGGCGAAGTGTGCGACCCGATCGGTCATGAGTGGTTTTTCCTGAAGGGCGACAACCCCCGTAGCGACGAGGAACTGCTCGGAATGTACCTCGTTTCGCGCACTCGTGGAGCGAATTTTCTGCTCAACGTTCCTCCGGATAAGACCGGACAGATTCCCCAGATGTACGTTGATGCGCTGATGAGGCTTCGCAAGAATATCGGAGTTGTTACGGAAGAGTTTCGGGTTTGAAGTTTGAGGTTTCATGTTTGAGGTTTCATGTTTGAAGTTTGGGGTTTTGAAAATTTTTTTTCATTTTTTTTCAAAAAATCATTGTTTATTGAAAATAAATGCGTTCCTTTGCAGTTCATTATTTTATTTTTTAATTTTTTTCTATGAACATTTATGTTGGAAACCTTAGCTACAGAGTTAGGGAAGATGAGCTGAAAAGCGAGATGGAACGGTATGGCGTTGTTGACGCTGTCAGAGTTATTAAAGACCGAGATACGGGGCGCTCTAAGGGTTTTGCCTTTGTAGAGATGCCGGATGACGATGACGCCAGAAAAGCCATCGAAGAGTTGAATGAAAAGGAGTTGCAAGGACGCTCGATTGTTGTAAAGGAATCGTTACCGAGAAAGTAAATCGTTTTTTTATTCAATAATTCAAAACTTCTGCCTATCTTTGTAGGCAGAAGTTTTTATTTTTTACGAAAATGAAAGGCATTTTTGAAAATCGCTCAACGTTGTATCAGTTTGGTTTACTGATATTTATATTCTTAGCGGGGCTGTTCTTCGCTTCATTGCTGTCTATGACAATCAACCTGATCGCGGGCATACCGTTAGGAGGAGGCGTGCCCAATGACTTAAAAGGCTTCCTGCTGACACATTTAGCGCTCTTCATGTCGGATGTCTTCGCGTTTATCATACCTGCCGCCGTAGTCGCTTACCTGTGCAGCAGCCGTCCGAGATGGTTTTTGTTACTTAATAGACTGAATAACAACTATTTATGGCTATATATTATTTTGATAATGCTATTTGTTTTCCCGCTTGTTGACGTTGCCGGTTTTTATAATATGAAAATGCACTTGCCCGATTTTATGAAGCCTGTGGAAGGCTGGATGCGGGCGGCGGAAGATTTGGCTGCGGAAGTTACTAAAAGCATCTTGATAAGAAAAGAGATTATATCGCTGATAATCAATATTTTCATCATAGCAATATGTGCAGCTGTGGCCGAAGAGTTGTTCTTTAGAGGCGCTGTTCTCTCACTTATAAGAAAGAAAATCCGTAATCCGCATGTTGCAATCATCATTGTAGCGGTGATTTTCAGCGCAGTGCACTTCCAGTTTTACGGCTTCCTGCCCCGCTTGATTCTCGGCGTAGTTCTCGGATACTTGGCTGTGTGGACCCGGAGCATCTGGGCGCCCGTTTTTGCTCATTTCCTTAACAATTTTATCGGCGTAATTTCCGCTTTTTTCAGCGAAACAGACGATGTTGTCAACGAATCCGTACTGTTGAGCGATGACATTACTTCCACCGGACTGCTGAAAGTTGCAGTCATCGTTGTTTGTAGCCTGATACTCACCGTATTATGCTCCAAAAAAATCATCAAAATAAGCAATTTTACTAATTAAAAATTTATAACAGCATGAAAAATTTATTTTTTTTATCACTTATCATTTTAGCTGCCTGCACCACCTCGCAGCGCATCGAATGGACGTCCGAAATCAATGACTTTGAGGCTATTAAGGCGCAGTTCGCCGAGCCGTCCAACCATTTCGGAACAGCGCCCCTCTGGGTCTGGAACACCAAAGTTACTAACGACATCATCGACGCCTCGCTTAAAGACCTGAAAGACAAAGGCTTTGGCGGAGTCTTCATCCACCCCCGTCCGGGTATGATTACTTCCTACCTGTCGGACGACTGGTTTGCGCTCTACAAGCACTCCATCGCCAAGGGCAAGGAACTGGGGCTTGACGTCTGGAT
>JAISTJ010000031.1 GCA_031272655.1 Tannerella sp. | reverse complement strand
CTCATCAGCCTGCCCGCTATCCTTACCTGCCGCTTCTCTTCTGCATCATCGCGGAAGTTCTCTTTAATCTCCGCCGCATGACCTGTTACCTTGTACTCTGCCGCCGGATACGGCTCGATACCCAGCGCCCGCAACTGCTCCAAACTGTTGCGTCGGAATATCTCCTGTTCACTTAATTCTGTCATATTCAAATAATTATATTACCGATAGCAATGCTGTCGGGTCATTTTGAGGCTGCAAAGTTACAACAAAAAAAATATTTTTCCCTAAAAAAGTTGTAGTTATGAAAATAATTACTACCTTTGCACCCGCTTAGATAACATGGTATTAATTTATTAAAGTATTTTTATGTATTTAGATGCAACTAAAAAAGAAGAGCTTTTCACTAAATTCGGAAAAGCGAAGTCGGCTACCGACACAGGCTCTGCAGAGAGTCAGATAGCATTGTTCTCGTTTCGTATCAATCACTTGACGGAACATTTGAAGAAGAATCACAAGGACTTCAACACATCCCGCTCGCTAAAGATGCTGGTTGGAAAGCGTCGTCGCTTGCTTGATTATCTCATCAAAGTTGATATAGCGCGTTACCGTTCTATCATCAAAGAGCTGGGAATCAGAAAGTAAACTTCAAAAAAAAGGCTTCAACAAAAAAAGGCTTCACAAAAAAACGTGAAGCCTTTTTTATTAGTTTGCTCCGAAAGCGATGCCGATTTTGACGCCAACAGCGAGCGGGGCTGTCCATTTCTTGATTGGTACGGCGTCAACTGACGATTCGAGCCATGAATTGAACTTATATTCCGAAGGCAGTGGCTGTTTGTAGTTGTATTCCAAAATCCGTCTATCTTTGACCGTAAACGGATTATTCAGCGCATAGTCGAAATAGAAGCTTGTGTAGAGCGCCGATTTGCTCGATAGCATCAGCTTCAAACCGGCTTCAAACGCTAAAAAATAAGTTATATCAAGTTCAAACTCGCCTTCCGCCTCTAACGAAGAGTACGTCCCGAAGCCCATTTCAGGCATGTTTTCGTACCACTGACCGGTAATAGCCGAGTGCCCGTAAGTTGTAACCGACCCGTAGGTCTGTTCCCACTTCGAGTAGATCGGAATGCCCGCTTTGAGGCCGGCTCCGAAATAGAAATACCGGTTTGAGAAAGGCGCCTGAATCCGAGCCATAAAAGGTATCTGCAACAGCGTAACATGCTGCTTTTCTTTGAAATCGTGAATGTCGGCATTCAGATAGAAATCGTCAGGCATCCCCGAATTGGTTGTCATTTTATATTGTAAATTTTTATTCCCCGGAACAGAGAAAGTGCCGTTGTAGAGGGCGAACTCGACACCTGTGGTTATGCCCCACTGGCGGGTGAAGAAAATTGTGTAATCCAAACCGCCTGCTACGCCGATATCGGTGGGCTTTTTCTCATCTTCGCCATGAAAATAGCGCAGTTCGGACACGCCGCCATTTAGATGAATAGTCCACTCATGCGTGTAATCCTTTTTCGACACGGAAGGAATCTCAACCCACTTGGCGGTATGTCTCTCCTGAGCCGAAACCGAAAATACCCCACACAAAGCCATCAGTATGGCAATGTAATTCTTTATCAATACATTCATAATCTGTTAATTTTTAAACATTTTAGCTTTTCCTACGTTTTTTTGATAAATTCGGCAACAAAGATATACATTAATTTTTGTAAAAAGAAAAAAAATAGAAGTTTTTTTGCATAGTTTTTGAAAATTTCCCCTCACGGGTCAAACCGCCAAATAATATTTCCACTTGAAAAACGTTTTATTTGAGTAAATTTTAGTACTTTTGCAGCGAAAATTATAAACAACTTATGATAATGAAAAAATTTAAATTAGCGAACAATCTGTTAGGCGCCGTCGTTTTTGCGATAGCGGCTGTTGTCTATCTTATGACAATAGAACCGTCGGTCAGTTTTTGGGACTGCGGCGAGTTCATCACCTCTGCGTTCAAACTTGAAGTGGGACATCCTCCCGGAGCGCCTTTCTTCATGCTGATAGGCAACCTCTTCGCCAATATTACCGGCGCAGCCAACGCAGCCAAGATGGTCAATTCGATGTCAGCACTCTTCAGCGCTTTGACAATACTGTTCCTGTTTTGGACTATTACCCACCTGACACGCAGGCTGTTAACTAATAAAAACAATGAGATGACGCTTGCACAAGGCATTCTTATACTCGGATGCGGCTTAGTAGGCGCGCTGGCATATACTTTCAGCGATACATTCTGGTTCAGCGCAGTTGAAGGCGAAGTTTACGCCACCTCGTCGTTGTTTACCGCCGTCGTTTTCTGGCTTATTCTCAAGTGGGAAGAATATGCCGACAAACCACATGCCGACAGATGGATAATCTTGATTGCGTTCCTGATGGGTCTGAGTATTGGCGTCCACCTGTTGAATCTGCTCTGTATCCCTGCAATAGTGCTTGTTTACTATTATAAAAAATTTCCAAATCCAACACTCAAAGGCACTATTTATGCGTTGCTGATCTCGTTTGCAATGGTCGGCTTAATGTTGTATGGCATCGTTCAAGGCTTAGTTGAAGTATGCGGATGGTTTGAATTGTTGATGGTCAACGGGTTAGGATTGCCCTATAATACAGGTGTTTTCGCTTATGTAATAATTATTGCAGGCGTGCTTGTTTGGGCTATTTGGGAAACGATGCAAACAGAAGTTAACCCCAACAGGATGAAATTAGCGTTCATCATAGCTGTTACTTTGCTTGGAGTGCCGTTTATTGGTAATGGATATCTACTTGGTCTCCTGATAATTGCAGCGCTTTCATACTTCCTGTTCAAAGCTAAAAAGGTAAATGTAAGGGCTTTAAATACTATTCTTGTATCTTTAATGGTAATTGTGATCGGCTATTCGTCTTTTGCTCTGATACTTATACGCGCATCGGCAGATACTCCGATGAATCAGAACTGTCCTCGCGACATCTTCACTCTCCGCACCTATCTTGCCCGCGAGCAGTATGGCGAAACTCCGCTGCTGTACGGTCGCACTTACGTGTCGGAAGTAAAACGCGAGGTAACAGGACGTTACTGCTCGCCGGTAACAAAACCGGGCATCCCGACCCGCAGCCGCGTCATCAAAAGCAGTCCCGACGAAAAAGACCGTTACGTCATCACTTCACTCAACGAGAAACCCGAATACATAGAAGAGACATGTATGCTGTTCCCGCGTATGCACAGCGGGCAGGACAAAAATCACATCGCAGGCTATCAGGAATGGGGTGAGGTGGTCGGTACGCCTGTCAATATCAATCAGTGCGGCGAAACGAAAAAGGTTATGCGTCCGACTTTCGGCGAAAACCTGCGATTTTTCTTCAGCTACCAGCTCAATTTCATGTACTGGCGCTATTTTATGTGGAATTTCTCCGGTCGTCAGAACGACTTGCAGGGATATGGCGACGTGATGCACGGCAACTGGATTACGGGAATCAAATTTCTTGACGAAGCGCGAGTAGGTCCGCAGGAAAATATGCCATACGATATCGCTAATAATAAGGGACATAATGTATTCTATATGTTACCGCTGATTCTCGGATTAATAGGTATTATGTTTCAGGTTATGAAAAAAGAAGATGTTGGTATTCAGAGCTTTTGGATAACTTTCTTCCTGTTTTTCATGACAGGTATTGCGATTGTTCTGTATCTCAACCAGACGCCATACCAGCCCCGCGAGCGTGATTATGCTTATGCAGGCTCGTTCTATGCTTTCTGTATCTGGATTGGCATAGGCGTGGCGGGTATTGCCAAACTGCTTGAGAAAGCGAAGCTTAACCCCGTTTTATCCGCTGCTGTGGCGTCGCTTGCATGCCTGTTTGTGCCGCTTCAGATGGCTTCTCAGACATGGGATGACCACGACCGCTCGGGACGTTATATAGCCCGCGATTTCGGCAGTAACTATCTCCAATCATGCGAGCCTAACGCAATAATTTTCACTCACGGAGATAATGACACCTTCCCTCTCTGGTATGTTCAGGAAGTCGAAGGCGTACGCACAGACGTCAGAGTCTGCAATACGTCTTACCTGCAAACCGACTGGTACATCAACCAGATGAAAAGGCAGGCTTATAACTCCGACCCGCTGCCGATCTCATGGAGTTTTAAAGATTATCTTCAAGGCAAGCGCGAGTTCATTTATTTCATGCCGCGTTCGGAGCAGCCGCAGCCGCTTGACCTCGGCACGGCGCTCAACTTCGTCAAAAGCGATGACGCCCGCTCAAAAATGGTTTACGGCAGGGACAGCCTCGACTATCTGCCCACTAACAAGCTGACACTCAAAATTGATTCGGCGTCTGTAGTTGCAAATCATACGGTAAATCCTGAGTATGAGCCATTTATAATGAAAGAAATGAATTTCGATTTCTCCGGCAAAAATTCCATTTCTAAAGTAGATGCCATCACACTTGATATGCTCAATACAAACAAATGGGAACGCCCTGTTTATTATGCAATTACAGTGCCGGGTGAGATTTACGGCTTCTTCTCAGGAAATATCCAGAAAACGGGTCTCGCATTTCAGGTTACGCCGATGAACACACGCGATAACAGGTTGCAGGTCAATACCCGTAAGATGTATGACAACGTGATGAACAAGTTCAAATGGGGCGGATTAGAGAAGCCGGGCTTGTACCTTGACGAAACAGTCATGCGGATGTGCAAGTCGCAACGCGGGGTGATTTTCGCCGACCTTGCCATTTCACTGTTGGAAGAAGGCAAGATAGACAGCGCCAAGAAAGTCCTTGACAAGTGTTTGGAAGTGTTCCCCGAAGCAAATGTTCCTTTCGACAACACAATGCTCCCGATAATCAACCTGTATCTACGTACAGGTCAGACAGAAAAAGCCGAAGAAATCGCCGCTAAGGTGATTAACAGGTCAATGACGGAAATAGACTGGATTTTCCGCCTTAAACCGACGCAAAGGAATCAGGTGATGGACACTTTGAGGGATGACCTCGAAGCTACCAGACAGTTGCTTTCCCTTATATATCAGTACGATAAGGACTTCACCCAGTCGTATATGGAGCAGTTTAACGAATATTACGGAAAGTTTACTACGGGCAATAAATAGACGCAGTAAAAATTATGCTGATAGAACAACCGCCCTTGTTGTACCGATGGCTGTTTAACGGGGCTTTATGGAAGATACCCGCCGCGAAAGGAGAGCCTAAATGCGTTTACCTCACTTTCGACGACGGTCCCATCCCCGAAATGACGCCATGGATACTTGAAACGCTTGACCGTTACGGCATTAAGGCTACCTTCTTCTGCGTAGGCGACAATGTTCGCAAGTATCCGGACTTGTACGGGCAGATACTCGAACGCGGGCACAACGTCGGCAATCATACGTACAACCATATTCAGGGGATACGGTTTTGGTCGAAAAATTATGTGCGTAACGTCGCCGAGGCTGCGAAGTTTATTGACAGCGGCCTGTTCCGCCCGCCGCACGGGCACATGCGTTTTCCGCAACTGTTCCGCCTGCGTAAACTCTTCCGGATAGTGATGTGGGACGTCGTAACCCGCGACTATTCGCCCCACATGACAGCTAAAGGCGTCTTCAACAACGTCCGCCGCTACACCCGCAACGGCTCGATAATAGTTTTTCACGACTCCCTCAAAGCCATTTCCCGTATAGAAGAAGCCCTCCCCAAATCTATCGAATGGCTCCTCGCCGAAGGTTATGAGTTTAAATTGATACATTAATTATATATGCGTTATGAAATCATTCAGGAAAGAACTTTGGTTTAATATACCGCGTCGCAGGCAGTTAGTCAATATCACTCCCGATGTGGAGGCTTGCTTGCGTGAGAGCGGCGTCAGGGAAGGGCTGCTGCTTTGCAACGCCATGCACATCACGGCA
Source organism: Tannerella sp. (assembly GCA_031272655.1). Lineage (GTDB taxonomy): Bacteria > Bacteroidota > Bacteroidia > Bacteroidales > Tannerellaceae > Tannerella. The sequence goes on along the minus strand of JAISTJ010000031.1, from coordinate 10,244 downwards.
AGCGTTTTCATCAACGACGATGAAAGCGGCCTGCATCACGACTTCGAGGTATGGCTCGAAAAACTTGCACCCGAAAAGCCTTACAGCCAGTATCAACACAACGGTTTTGAAGATAATGCCGATGCGCATATCAAACGTACTATCATGGGACGTGAGGTGGTAGTCGCTATCTCCGACGGCAGGCTCGACTTGGGTCCGTGGGAACAGATTTTCTACGGCGAGTTCGACGGATTGCGCCGTAAACGGGTCTTAGTCAAGATTATAGGAGAATAAATAACCCTGACAAAGTTTTTAAAACCTTGTCAGGGTGTGTGTTTAGGATTAGTTTCAGGTTTATGTTTTTGTTTTTGCTTTCAAATTTGTTATAAAACCCGTTTTGTTAATAATACAATTAAGAGCATAAATATACTAAAAGGATTTGGAAAATTCCAAAACTAATAGTTATTTTGCCCCTCCAAAAAACATAAAACCTACTAAAAATGTATATAAGAGAATTAGATTTGACGGCTTTTGAGGCTGTATATCGCAGATATTATAAAGGTCTGTGTGCATTTGCGGTACGTTATACCGCTGATTATGAAGAAAGTGAAGACATTGTCCAAACCGTCATGTTATGGCTTTGGGAAAACCGTTCGACAATTCACCCCGACCAGTCGGTGCAGTCATTATTGTTTACGATTGTTAAAAACAGGTGCCTGAATTGTGTGGCTCACGGCAAGATAAAAGCCCGCGTTCATGAGGATTACTATAAAAATATATGCGAAAACCATTATGAACCAGATGATTACACAGGCAAGGAGTTGATGGAATCTATGATAAAAGCGATACGGAATTTGCCGAAGGATTATCGCAAGGCCTTCGTTATGAACCGTTTCGGGGATTACACTTACGCTGAAATCGCAGCCAAGTTGAATGTTTCACCCAAGACAATAGCTTACCGCATCACACAGTCGCTGAAACTGCTGCGTGAAGCGCTCAAAGAGTATATGTGATTGATAATCAAGCTTCTGCCCACTGTTTACGGAGGAGTTCTACGGCTGCGGCTGCTGAAGCGTTTTTGTCTTCGGCTCTACTGCCGCACTCGAAACTGACGTATTTGTTGTAACCAATGGCTTTCAATCCTTTGAAGCCATCAACATAGTTGTCAGCTTCGCCATCTTCGCCGGGAATAAGTCGGCGTTTGCGGCTTGCCATGTGAACATGTTGAAGGTATTCACCGGCTGAGATAAACGCTCCCATGTCGGAAGTTTCTTCGCGCGTCATGTGCCAGAAGTCGCCTAGACAGCGAACGCCGGGGTTATTGATATCACGGCATATAGAGGCGGCGTCGGCAACGAGGCGCAGATAAAATGCTTCGCCGCGGTTGAGCGGTTCAAGGATGACGGTTGTACCGTTTTCATGAGCGAAAGTGCCGAGGTCATTGAACCATTCGCAGAGAAAATCGCGTGTTTCTTGTGTATGGGGTTTGCAGGGTTTCTGGCTGTTGAAAGCTGGTACAATTATGACGCCTGTGGAGCCGAGTTGCCCTGCTGCAACTATTATTTCGCGCATAGTATCACGACATTCGTTTCTCACGGCTTCGTCTTCAGCAAGCATAAAGCCTGAAAAACCGGCGCAGATGGCGCTGACTTTTATGTTACGTCCATTAAGTGCGTCCTTTATTTCCTGCACTCGTCCGGCGAGTCCGCGACCACCCGGTTCAAAGCCCGTTACGCCGAGTTTTTCCATGAAGTCTAACTTAGCGTTAAGGCTTTCGCCGTTGATTGTGCCTTCCTGAAAGCCTATGTTCAGTTGGGCTTCCGGTTTGAAAGAGATACATGATGTTTTATTTTCACAGCATGAATCGTCTTTTTTTGTACCTCCGCCGCTGCAGGCTGTTAATGCTGCGCCGCTAAGAGTTGCAGCTGAGGTTTTGAGAAAATTTCTTCTTTGCATATAAGAGTTTGTTAGTTTATTAGTTTATAGTTTATTAGTTTATAAGTTTATAGTTTATTAGTTTATAAGTTTATTAGTTTGAGGTTTGAAGTTTTTGTAGAGACGCCCAATTTGGGCGTCTCTACAAAGTTACTGACGGCTTCACACCTAGTGAAGCCGTCAGTAAAAACTTTACCGTGTCTGTTTGCTGTTAGGTGAAGGTTTGCCTGCGATAGGAATAAATTCGGGGAGAACATATTCTTTTTTAGCGCCAAAGCCCTTGATACCCATTGGCTTAACGAGATCGATATTTTCCGGATACAGGTTTTGAGTAGATGCTGTCATCTGCTCCCATGTAACTCTCTTGCCGCTATAAGCGGATTCGCGTCCCATGATTGCATACATGTTTGATAGCGCTGTCTCCGAAGCTTGGTCAATGACTTTGCCTGCGCGGATGTGGTTAATCCAGTTGACATGTTCGAGTGTATATGGATCGTGCTGTTTGAAGTCGGCTTTTGACTTTTCGTAATCAAATTTCCATACTACATTGCCTTTCAGGTCTTTAATAGTATGAGCGCCGGCTGAAGTCCATGAGCCTTTCGTGCCCTGAATAAATTCATGAACGCCGCCATCTGTTTCGTGCACCTGACGGCACATGCTATGCAGATGAATACCGTTCTCCATTTCGAAGTCAATGCTGAAGTTATCAAACTGGTCGCCTGTAACGCGGCGTTGACGGGATCCGAAGCCGAGAGCGGAAACAGGTTTCAAACCACCTGTAAACCAAGTCCATACGTCGAGATTGTGAACATGCTGCTCTACGATATGGTCGCCGGAAAGCCAAGTCCAGTTCACCCAGTCGCGTATCATCCATTCGCAGTCAGACCATTCCGGTTGACGGTCTTTATACCATAGCATACCTCCGCACCAATAAACAGCGCCGCCGGTTATTTCGCCAATCGCGCCGTCCATAATTTGCTGGAAAGAAGCGACATAATCACGGTTATGGTGGCGTTGTGTACCGGTAACAACAGCAAGTCCTTTAGAGACAGCCTGTTTTGCTGTTGCGACAATAGTACGGTAGCCAACAGGATCAACGCAAATGGGTTTTTCGAGGAAGCAGTGCTTGCCTTTCTCTACGGCATACTGGAAGATGATAGGACGGAAATTCGGTGGCGTAGCGGTGATGATAACGTCCACATCGCTGTCTATCACCTTTTTGTAAGCGTCTAAACCTACAAATTTCTGAACCTCAAAGCCTTTTTTCTCTTTCAAGTCCTTAGCAAAGCTATCTACCTTATCTTGAAAAGTATCGCCTATGGCGGTTACTTTCAAGCCGTTAGCAGCATTGAGGAAGTTCCAGGTTGCGCCGGTGCCGCGTCCGCCGCAACCTATCACGCCGGCTTTAATTTCTTTGCCGTCGGCAGCAAGGTCCGGCAGTTCGGGGATGTAATACGTGCCCGGCTGTTTGAGCGGGACGTTCTTTGCGGCAGCGTCCTTGTCGGCGCCACCGGCACAAGATGTTAATAATGAGGCGCTGCCAATGCCTGAAGCGCCTAATGCTCCGACCATTGCGGAACTCTTTAAGAATGCTCGTCTGTCAATTAAATTTTCTTTCATTGCTGTATAAATTATTATTAATAAAGATAAAAACTTTTATTCATTCCATTCGCACACAATCCTGAACCCAATCCCCTTAATATCCGAATACCACCAGATGCTTTTCGGCTGCTGGGGGTCGGTCTTTATCCAGTTGTCGTGGAAGGTATGCGAGCGTGCGGCGCAGCGCAGGTCGGAGGCGTCCGAAGAGTACTGCCCGCCGCGAACTACCCATTCCTCGCCTTCGGTGTTCAGAGGGTTGGTAACGTCCGCGCCGGTCTTGCCGTATGCGTCGGCAGAGTATTTGTCGGCGCAGTATTCCATCACATTGCCCATCATGTTCTTCAGTCCGAAGGGGTTAGCCTTCACCTTATCGGCAGTCTGGGTGCGGTTGGAACTGTTTTTCTCATAAATGATGTAATCGCTTATCACTTCGGTCTTTGCGGCAAAAAACTTCCTCAAGAAGCCTTTGTCGGAGAAGTCTTGCGGTTTGCCGATGAAGAAGTATGGCGTTTCAGTGCCGCCTCGCGCTGCATATTCCCATTCTGCTTCCGTCGGCAGGCGATATTTCTTGCCCGTCTTAAGCGAGAGCCACTGGCAGAAGGTCTCTGCGGCATAATGCGTCATGGTGATAGCCGGACGGGAGCCGCTGCCCCAGCCCTGGTCGGGGTTGCCGAAAGGCGGGGTAGGACCCGAAACAGCGTCCACATCGGGGCGGCTGTTGTTGGCATAGACCGTTTCGGGTGGCGTGCGCCCTTCGCTCATTGTGTTGGAGAAAAATGCCCAATACATGTCCCATGTTACTTCCACTTCAGCCATAAAAAATTGACTGACAGTAACATTGCGCACCGGAGCCTCGTCCGCCTGATGAAAAGCCTCTTTGGACGCGCTGCCCATCCGGAAAGTGCCGCCCGGAATAGCAAGCATGTTGAACGAAACTGCCGTGCCCGGAATTTGTTCCGTAAAGTTCACAAATTCAGTTACTTCCGTCGCTGTTTCAAACTTCGGTCCCTCTGCCGCGCCAATATCCGAGCCGGGTATGCCGGTCATCTGTCCGTGCTTGTAATCGGGGTTGAAGTGCCCCGCGTCAAGGTGACAACTGATGCACTGAAGGTCAAGTTTCTTCTCGTTCTCTTCGTAATAGAGGTGCGAAGTGATGCCATTGTCCGTAATCCCCGACGGGAACAGGTTTTTATGACATTCCTTGCACGATTCGTTGGGGATATACTTCACGGCATGTTCGAGTTCCGATTTGACGTCCCACTTGTAATCGGCGCTGTCGCGAAACAGATAGCCCCAGACGTCTTTAATGCCGAGGTTTAGTTTAGCGGTATAATGATTAAACGTCTGATTTTTAGGCGGGAGATGGCAATCAACGCAGTGAACGGTAACGCCGCTGCCGTTATTGACGTGAACCGACTGCTTCCATGAGGTCTCCGCATGCGGATGCACATGACACTTCATGCAGGATTCGTCCGTTGAATAATAAACCGAAACCTGATACAGGGAGGCGCAGAGCGTGAAGCCCACGATAGCGCCTCCTATAAAAATCCATTTTTTCTTTCCTTTCTTTCTGTCTCTTATTCTGCCCATTTTACCCATTTGTTATTATCGCTGTAGCCCGAAGCCACCATAGTTTCAATGAATTGCATACCACGCAGACCGTCGTTGGCGTTCGGGAAGTCGAGCATCTCGGTTGTAGGCTCTTCGCCGGCGGCTTTTGCCCTGACTGTCAGTGCAAAATTGCGGTATATGTTTGCGAAAGCCTCTATGAAACCTTCGGGATGCCCGCCGGGTGTGCGTATGTTCCACTTGGCGAGGTCGCTCAAGTTAGGAGAGCCTTTGGCTACGCGGATGGCTTCGGTCGGCAGACTTGGATGCTTGAAGAGCAGCGTGTTAGGTTCCTGCTGCATCCATTCCAAACCGCCTTTTTCGCCGTAAACCCTGATATGCAGGTTGTTCTCTTCGCCTACGGCTATCTGGCTGGCGTGCAGAATGCCCGTTACGCCGTTGTCGTAGTGAAGCAACGCTGCGGCATCGTCGTCAATAGGTCTGCCGGGCACAAAAGCCTTCAGTTCTGCACATAACTCTTTCACTTGCAGCCCTGTAACATATTCGCTGATATGCCATGCGTGGGTGCCGATGTCGCCCACTGCGCCACCTTTGCCGCTGGTCTTGGGGTCGGTGCGCCAACCGGCGTTGTTACCGCTCTGCAGTTCGATACGCTCTGACAGCCAGCCCTGTACGTATTCCACGAGAACGCGCCTCACAGCCCCTATATCGCCGCGGGCAATACGCGCTTTCATCTCTTTTACAGCGGGATAGCCCGTATAAACGTGCGTCAAAGCGAACGTCCTGCCCGTCTGTATGACCTTGTCCCGCAGTTTGAACGCCTCTTCGAGCGACCATGTCATAGGCTTGTCCAACACCACGTCGTAGCCATGCTCAAGCGCCAGCATCGCAGGCTCAAAATGCAGATGGTTAGGCGTAACTATCGCCACAAAATCCATCCGCTCGCCGTCCGGCAGCAAGGCTTCCTTCTCAAACATCTCCTTGTAATTCAGGTAAATCCTGTCATCCGGCAGATGATAAAAGCGCCCTGACTTGAGGCAAGTTTCGGCATCACGACTGAAGCAGCCGCTGACCAACTCTATTTCATTCTCCATAATGGCGGCACGGATATGTACGGCGCCGATAAAGCCATTAAGCCCCCCGCCAATAATTCCCATTCGTAACTTTCTGTTCTTCATATAGTTATCTTTTATTTGATAGTTAAAAATTTCACTTTTCAGCGCATAAAAGTAATGCTTTTCTTTTAATAAACCAAGAGAAAACGAAAAAAATATTACTTTTGTATCCAAAAAAATAAAAAAATTCATGATTTTAAGGACAGAGGACTTGGTCAAAAAATATCGTAACCGCACTGTTGTAAACAACGTTTCGGTGAATGTGAAGCAGGGTGAAATTGTCGGTTTGCTCGGACCGAACGGCGCCGGCAAAACTACAACTTTTTACATGACCGTTGGTTTGGTAACGCCAAATAACGGCAGAATTTTCATTGACGACCTCGACATCACCGATTATCCCGTCTATCGCCGCGCCCGCAAAGGCATCGGCTATCTTGCGCAGGAAGCTTCGATTTTCCGTAAAATGACGGTTGAAGATAACCTTCGCGCGGTGCTTGAGATGACGGATAAACCCAAAGATTATCAGCGGGATAAGATGGAAAGTTTGATAGAGGAGTTCGGTTTGCAAAAGGTGCGCAAAAATCTCGGCGACCGACTTTCGGGTGGCGAGCGCAGGCGTACAGAAATAGCCCGTTGCCTTGCAATAGATCCGAAATTCATCATGCTTGACGAGCCTTTCGCCGGCGTAGATCCTATTGCCGTACAGGACATTCAGACAATCGTAGGGAAGCTGAAACACAAGGACATAGGCATCCTGATAACCGACCACAATGTCCACGAAACGCTGAGTATCACAGACCGAGCCTACCTGTTGTTCGAGGGCAAAGTGCTTTTTCAAGGCACTGCCGAAGAGCTTGCAAACAACAGCATTGTTCGCGAAAAATACCTTGGTCGCGATTTTGAATTAAGAAAAAAAGCGATTTAACTTTATTCGATATTCTTTAACTTTATTTATATAACAATATGACAAAAAGTGCTTTACAAATTGCGAGGGCGGCATATCAGCCCAAAGTTCCCGCAGCATTGAAAGGAAACGTCAAAGCTGTGGAAGGAAAATATACACAATCGGTTGCAGATCAGGATGATATCAAGAAACTTTTCCCGAATACCTACGGGATGCCGGTTGTAACGTTCGAGAAAAGTAACGACAAGAAAACGTCGTCGCCGGTAAATGTCGGTGTAATCCTGTCAGGCGGTCAGGCGCCGGGCGGACATAACGTTATTGCAGGTATTTTTGACGGCATCAAAGCCGCCAATCCCGCTTCACGCCTGTTCGGTTTCATACTCGGACCCGGTGGGCTTATTGACCACAAGTATATGGAATTGACGGCCGAAATCATTGATGAATACCGCAATACGGGCGGTTTTGACATGATCGGTTCCGGACGAACAAAACTTGAAAAAGAAGAACAGTTTGACAAAGGTCTTGAGATTCTTAAAGAGCTTAGTATCAGTGCATTAGTTATCATAGGAGGCGATGATTCCAATACAAATGCCTGTGTATTAGCTGAATACTACAAGCAAACCAATGCGGGCGTTCAGGTAATAGGCTGTCCCAAAACGATAGACGGCGACCTCAAGAACGAGCAGATAGAGACATCTTTCGGCTTCGACACTGCCTGCAAAGTCTATTCGGAAGTGATAGGAAATATCCAGCGCGACTGCAACTCGGCGCGTAAATACTGGCATTTCATCAAACTGATGGGGCGCTCGGCTTCACACATCGCGCTTGAATGTGCACTCCAGACGCACCCTAACGTTTGCATCATATCCGAAGAAGTTGAAGCAAAGAACCTTTCGCTTGACGATATTGTCAATCAGTTGGCTGCTGTAGTCGCCAAACGGGCGGAAGACGGCAATAATTTCGGGACAATTTTGATACCGGAAGGGCTTATCGAATTTATTCCGGCGATGAAACGCCTTATTGCAGAGCTGAATAACTTCCTCGCCCGCAACGACGCCGAGTTTAAGATGATAAAGAAATCGGAACAACGCGCATACATCATATCGAAACTGACGAAAGAGAACTCCGAGCTGTACGCCAGTTTGCCGGAAACCGTCGCCCGTCAGCTGACGTTAGACCGCGACCCGCATGGCAACGTACAGGTCTCTCTTATCGAAACCGAGAAACTGCTTGCGGAGATGGTCGGGAACCGTCTTGCAGAGTGGAAAACGGCGGGCAAATATGTCGGCAAGTTTGCTACACAGGTGCATTTCTTCGGATATGAAGGCCGTTGCGCGGCGCCGTCCAACTACGACGCAGACTACTGTTACTCACTTGGTTACACTGCTTCGTGCCTGATCCTTTCGGGCAAAACGGGCTATATGTCGTCGGTGCGTAACACAACAGCGCCCGCAGCCGAATGGATCGCAGGCGGTATTCCTATCACTATGATGATGAACATGGAACGTCGTCATGGTGAGATGAAACCGGTGATACAGAAGGCTTTAGTAAAACTTGACGGCGCACCGTTCAAAGAATTTGCCACTCACCGCGACGTATGGGCTGTAACGACCGACTATGTTTATCCCGGACCAATCCAGTATTTCGGCCCGTCAGCCGTATGCGACGAGCCGTCTAAAACATTGCAGTTGGAACAGCAACGCTAATCAATCCGCCTGAAAGTGTAAGAGAATTTTGCGACTTGTGTATAGGTGATACTGAACACTTTACCGTCTTCGCTCATCACAAGGTCGCAGTTGTCTTCCCAGTCAATACGGCTTGCGATGCCCGTATTTGCGTCATAATCAACGTACAAATCGGAGCAACGCCAGTATAAAGGGCTTACATACGTGATATTCTTTATCTTAACGTCCTCTGTTTTGACTAAACCGACATCTCTTGCCGCTTTCCAGTTTCCCGAATTGATTTTCAGGAACTTACCTGTACTGCCCGAAATGATGATTTCGATGTCATCATTCTCATTTTCATCCCGTGAATCTCTCGCCCACGTACCGTCAAGGCTGAGATTCACGGGTTCTTCTTTTTCCCCTTGAATGTGGGTGATTGTACATGAAGACACAAAAAAAACCACTGCCGTAATCATTGCCAAAATACGTCCATCAATAAAACAAATCCTTACCATAAGAGTTAATCTTCTATTTGTGAAAGCAAGCTCTTCAATTCCTTAATAACAAGTTAGACAGTTAATACGTATTTATTGGATATCCAACCGGAATCAACGGCAAAGATACAAAGAATATTTTAATCTGCAAGAAAAAAGAATTTTTATATCAAACTAATAAACTCATAAACTTATAAACTAATAAACTCATAAACTAATAAACTATAAACTCATAAACTAGCAATCAATCCCTAACAACAACCTTGACGCTTTCCCCGCCGCAGCGGACAAAATATCTCCCCGCCTTGAGATTATCAATACTAAACGCAAAGGGCGCTAAGCTCTTAAGACGCAAAGAATTATCATCTTCGCGGCTTTGAGTCGTTCCGTTCTTCGCGTTCAGTATATTTTCCTGTAAATTCTGAAAATTCTGTAATTCTGTAAATGAAGTACGAACAAGCCGCCCAAGCATATCATACACCTCGACCTTGTCGCCTGCCGAAGCGCCACGCACGGATATTGTCCCCGGCGCACTGCACCATGCAAAGAATATCTCATCGGAAGCAACCACCTCGTTACCAACCGGCGCCGTGCGGAACTCAAGTGTAAACCTCTCGGCAACCTCGCCGCTGCGGGATGAGAAGTAGTAAATGCCGCCACCGTTGAGTTTGAACTCCTTGTTTGCGAGCTTGTCAACAAACCAGACGGCCAGCGTGTCGCAGCCGCGGAACTCCGATACCCTAAGCATAAATTCACCCGCGTATCCTGCATAGAAAACGATTGGGATGACGTCGCCGATTTTGATAGCCGGACGACCGTCTATAACAAGGTTTCTTTCAGTGGTTTTACCTGTTGATAATGTGTCGGTTGCGGTAGTGTAAATCCGCACCTTGTCGGCGCTGCTGGTCATCTTCTCGCTGTCAAAGGGGTCGAACCACTCTTTGGCGTTCTTGGTGGCATAAATAACCAACTGGTCAAC
>JAISTJ010000008.1 GCA_031272655.1 Tannerella sp. | reverse complement strand
GAACAAGAAAAAGATTTTGAACAACTTTTTCTCGATTTCTAAAATTATAATAGCTGATAATCAATCTGTTATAAAATATCAACCACTTTTTTTACAAAAAGTTTGGACAGGAGTGATTTCGGAATAAACGCTTACATGTTTGACTTTCGTGAGCCATGTTTTTCACAGTGGGGAATCTGGTCGCATATCAACAACCGTACCCCGATGTCAATAGGATACAATTCTTTCGGTCAGCTTTATGCTGTTGTAGATAATCCCGCTGCCGAGACGTCCCTGCAATCGGGATACAACAAAACGACAAACAAGATGATTAATCCGATGATAAACGCCACATGGAATGTTTATGGGGTAGAAGGATTGAAAGTCCGCGCCGGTGGCAACTATCGTGTTGAAATAGCTAACGGCAAAAGTTGGACAAGGTTAGCGCCCGAATATGACCTTGAGGGCAATCCGGGACCTTCCACAACAACTAATCTAAGTTATTCAAATACTGATTATTATGAATATACTATGCAGTTCTTCGGCGATTATAAGCGTTCATTTCTCGATGCTCACAATGTTGAAGCATCTTTCGGCTTTGAATCAAATTATGGCTTTCAGCGCGGTTTGTCCGCTACACGTAAGAATTATGTCTTTATGATTGACCAGTTGAACGCCGGACCTTCAAGTTCGATGGAAAATTCCGGTAGCGAAGCGGAAGCCGGACGCGCCGGTTTTGTGGGAGTGCTCAACTACAATTACAAAAAGAAATACTACATCAACGGCTCACTTCGTTATGACGGCAGCGACCTCTTCCCCGAAGACAGGCGTTGGGGTACTTTCCTTGCCGGTACGGCAGCTTGGGCTATTTCCGAAGAATCGTTCTTCAAACCCTTGAAAGACGCTAATATTCTGAACTTCCTGAAATTCCGTACAGGATACGGTCAGATAGGTTTGGACAGTGGGGTAGGGCGCTTCAGTTACCTTACTTCGTATAGTCTTAATGAACGCGGCTATGTGCTTAACAACTCGTTAGTTCCTACATTCTCGGAAGGCAGTTTGATAAGCGATGCCATTACCTGGTATTCCCGTAATACTTTCAATGTAGCGCTTGATTTCACCACTCTTGGCGAACGTCTTGGCGGAACGGTCGAATATTTCTATGTCCAGACCAAAGGCTATCTCACTTCTCCTTCATCCGTAGCTTATACCGACCCGCTCGGACTTTCCCTGCCGCAGGTTAAGTCGGACGGCGAGCACCGCAGGGCCGGATATGAATTTTCACTCTCATGGAAAGACAGGATTGGAGACATCAACTATGAAGTCGGCGGCAACTTTACTTATTTCGACCAGTTGATAGCCGTATCATGGAATGAAGACCTTGCAGCCCAGAAGAATCCTTACCGCCGCGAAGTGCAGCAAAGGGGATACTGGGGATTGGGATACCACAATCTCGGCTACTATCAAAGTTCCGATGATGTGATGAATTCGCCGCGTTATGAATCTGGATTTGACCTTGTTGCAGGCGACATCAAATATGAGGACGTAAACGGCGACGGCTTCATTGACAGCAGCGACCAGCGCCGTATAGGTTCTAACAGTTTCCCGCGCGGTAATTATGGTATCTATGCTAATCTCGGTTACAAGGGTTGGTTTGCAAATATCCTTTTTCAAGGCGCCACTTCACGCGACATGTATGTTGAAGACGTTGTGAGAAGCACCTCTATTCAGGCTTCAATGGTCTATCCGTTCCAAAGGGACTATTGGACGCCCGATAACCGCAACGCCATGTATCCGAGACCGGTTGTAACTTCAAGCGTTAACGGCAGCAATAATGACCAGACATCAGATTTCTGGCTCGTTAACGGTCGTTATTTCCGCCTGAAAACATTTCAGATAGGCTATGACATGAAGGCGCAACTGTTACGCAGTCTCAAATGGCTTTCCAAAATGGAAGTTGTATTGAGCGGACAGAACCTTTTCACTCTTTCGCCTGCTACGAAATACGGGTTTGACCCTGAAAACGCAAGCACGAACAACTACGGCTACCCTATGGAGCGTACTTTTGCAATCGGTCTTAATGTTGGATTTTAAAAATTTTGAGAAATGAAAAAGAATAAAATAATTTTAAGTTTATGGCTGCCGATTGCAGCCCTGTTATTGACGGTTCACTCATGCTATGTGATGGATACGGAACCGTTTGAAAGTTATGACGAAGCCACTGTGTGGGGTTCCAAGGCTACGGCCGACGCATTTATTAACGGAACTATCAACAGTGTGATGAACAGTTACGTTAATTCCAACCAGACTGGTTGGGAGGAACGTACCAATAATGCCGTTCACAACAACGGAACAACCGGCTTTGTCAGGGAAGAGTTAGACCGTTACAGCACTACGGGCGGGTTTGGAAACTTTAGCTATATTCGCCGTTGTAACCTTATTATCACAAAAGGCGCAGAATACAACGGAAAGGGTTTAACCGACGCCGAATCAAGAGAACTTGTCGCTAAAGGCAAATTCCTTCGCGGAGCATTGTATTATCTGCAAGCCCGAACAATGGGACGTTTCGTGTGGGTTGACAGAGTACTTGCGCCCGCCGATACGACAGGTAACGGACTTGCGCTGCCGACAACGCAATCTACAACCGAAAGCTACAAGTACATTATCAAAGATATCCAGGATGCTATCCCCGACCTTCCCGAAAGTGCGGTGGGCGGTGGATTGGATAAGAACACCGCTTATGCCTTCCTTTCGGAGATTGCCCTTCAGGCTGCCGCTTACGAGACTAACGATTCGCAGAAAAAAGAATGGCTTCGGCTTTCTATTTCTGCTGCAAACGGGGTTACGGGTAAAATATTAGCTTCCAACTATGGCAATATCTTTACTGAGGCGGACAGCAACTCTTCGGAGTTGATATTTTGTGTTTACAAAAGCAAGTCGAATACCACTACCGAAGGTATAGCGCCGCTGCAAAACGTGATGCCGAACACTGATAATGACCGGCTTAGAAACAGGGGATATGGGCCTTTGTTCCAGACAAACGGAGGTGCACCTTTCATCGGTTGGATGTGGTGGTCGCCTTCCCAAAACCTTGTTGATGAATACGAGGTTATTGACGATGAGACCGGTAAAACGGCCAAATGGACAGAGACTTCACAGTTTAAAAACAATGTAACAATATCGGAATCAGCGCCGGAATGGACTTCCGAAGGCGAAGTTGCCGAAGTTCAATGGTCGGGCGTTGTGAAAGGCGATCTGTCAATCAGCGATATCATGTATAAGAATCGCGACCAGCGCTTCTATGAAAGCATCGTTTTCGACGGCGATACATGGTGGACCGAAGAAATCAGGTTGACTGTTGCAGGTAACCTGTGGCGAAAAACCAACGGCGCTTTAGGCCCTCACATGACAACTACCAACTACTGTTTCCGCAAAGGCGTTTACAATGTGCAACCGCGTGTTTATGCCGGCACATATACCGATTATCACTATGTTGTGATGAGATACGGACGTGTGCTGCTCAACAAAGCTGAAGCGATCTTGTGGCTTGCCGGCTTAGGCGAAGGCAATTATTCCGATGCGGTTGATATTTGCAACCAGACACGCACTACTCACGGCAAACTGCCTGCAGCAACGGTTTCGTCCTTAGACGAGGCATGGCAGCTGTACATGCGCGAGCGCCGCATAGAGTTAGTGATGGAAAACGACTACTACTGGTCGCTTCTTCGCTGGGGTAAGCATGGCGGACCTGCTAACTACGGCATTGCGCCGGGCGGAAAAATTCAGGAACTGACAATTTCGCCTACATACATAGAAATAGCTAACGACCGCAAGTCGTTTTATGTGGGAAATGTTACGCATGGTAATGCCAATACGCGCCTTTTCAGGGAAGAAAGGCGTTATCTGCTGCCTATCCCGCAAGGACAGATTGAACGAAATCCCAACCTCGGACCTCAAAATCCCGGCTGGTAATGTTGAACAATATAATTATAAGTAAGATGAAAAATAATAATTTGAAAAATATTTTATGTACATTGCCGTTATGGATTATGGCATGTATGCTTACCTCGTGCCTGACGATGGGCTTAGAAGATTTGCCTGCCTTTGAAGAGGCAGAAATCACCGATGTGCGTTTTGAGTACCGCTTCAAAGACCCTAACAGCACTTGGATTGATGGAGATCAAGTAGTCAAGTGGGTAAACCTGACAGTGCAGAACCGTGTGATTGATTCCTCTTCGGGTACAATTACATGCACTCTTCAGGTGCCGGCCGCCGACGCTACTTTCACCGAAACTATCCGTTCGCAGGTGTCGTTGAGCAATGTTGTCGGTAAGTTCTATCTGTCCACAGCGGCATCAATCGCCCCTATGGATGGCGCTCCGACGCTCGGCATACCGGGTGACTTCTCCGCACCGCGCAAATACAAGGTTACGGCTGCCGACGGCTCAACCAAAGTATGGACAGTGCAGGTAACAGCCCTTAATAAATGATAAAACATCATTACTAAAAATAACCCTGACAAGACCATGAGCCTTGTCGGGGTTATTTTGGCTATAACTAACTTATTGATTATGAGATATTTATACTATCTAATTGCAACTATTTTATTTCTAAGCGGTTGCAGCTTTTCGGCGCCTGATGGCGCAAGTCAGTATCGGGCTTTTGCGCCTGATGGAGTGTCTTTTGTGGTTGCTGACAGTTCTTGGAATGTGGACGGGCGGGGTAACCACCGCGCTATTGTTGAGGTTGCTAAAGCCGGTCAGGAGGCG
>JAISTJ010000200.1 GCA_031272655.1 Tannerella sp. | reverse complement strand
GTTGGCTGTAACAGACTTTTCGGCTGTTTGACCGTCAAAAGTGAACGACCAGACGCCGTTGAGGTTAATCCACTCGCTGCGCTCGAAATCGGGTCTCGGATGCTCCGGCAGCGGGATATTATCAGCGCTAATAAGCTGATATACAAATAGAAATGATAAGAATAAAAAAGTTTTTTTCATGTTGAAATATTTTTTGTTTGATTAAATCCGCAACCATGTTTTTGCCGCCGCGTCGCTCGGCATACGCCAGTCGCAGCGCGGAGACAGGCTTATCGAACCAACTTTCGGGCCGTCCGGCAGGCAACTGCGCTTGAACTGCTGAGCGAAAAAACGCTTCAGGAAAACTTGCAGCCACTTCTTTATTGTCGCCTCGTCGTATTTGCCGCTAAATGCCTGAACTGCAAGGAAAAGCATTTTTGCGGGAGGTGCGCCGAAACGGATAAAATGATACATGAAGAAGTCGTGCAATTCATAAGGGCCGACGATGTCTTCCGTTTTCTGGGCTATATTTCCCTGCGTGTCGGCGGGCGTCAGTTCGGGGCTGATAGGAGTGGCGGCAATATCCAACAGCGTCGTACCCGCCTCATTATCAGGCTCATTAGCCGCCGTCCACTCCACAAGGTAACGTACAAGCGTTTTAGGAATGCTGACGTTTACGTTGTACATTGAGATATGGTCGCCGTTGTAGGTCGCCCATCCGAGCGCAAGTTCGGACAAGTCGCCGGTGCCGATAACGATGCCGCCCGTCATGTTCGCCAGATCCATCAATATCTGCGTCCGCTCGCGGGCTTGAACGTTTTCATAAGTTATATCAGGCGTCAAACCATCGTGCCCAATATCTTTAAAATGCTGATTACAAGCATCTTTAATAGAAATTTCTTTCAAAGTAACGCCAAGCGAATGGATTAGTTTGACGGCGTTGTTATACGTTCTTCCGGTCGTACCGAAACCGGGCATCGTTACACCAAGTATCTGGGAACGAGGCATTTGCAGTACATCGAAAGCGCGAACCGTAACCATCAAGGCAAGCGTTGAATCCAAACCGCCCGAAACGCCTATTACGGCAGACTTGGCATTGATATGTTTCAACCTTTTTACCAAGCCATTAGTCTGAATATTAAGTATTTCCTCACAGCGATCTTTCAGTTCGGCGTCTTCGGACGGCACAAACGGATGCGGATTGATTTTGCGGGATAAAACGCCGCTGTATTCTTGCATTTCAAACGGTATCTGCCGCACTTCCGGATCCTGCATCAGCGCTACCGACTGCGAAAAACTTGTGTTCACAAGCCTGTCGTGACGCAAATAATCAACGTCAATGTCGCTCACAAGCAGCTTACCGTCAGTGTCAAAACGGTTTGTTGTCTCGGCAATGATATTCCCGTTTTCGGCGATAATCCCTTTTCCGGCAAAGACCACATCGGTAGTTGATTCGCCGTAACCACATGATACATAGACATATCCGGCGATACAACGAGCCGACTGCTGCGCAATAAGTTGTTTCAGGTATGAGTTTTTGCCGATAATCTCGTTGCTTGCGGAGAGGTTGAGGATTATATCTGCCCCGCGCAATGCCTGTTGTGAACTCGGCGGTACGGGCGTCCACAGGTCTTCGCAAATCTCCACCCCAAACGAAGCGCCATCGAAAAAAAACAACAGGTCTGTGCCGCAAGGATAAAATGTATCAAAAATTTTGACATCAAACATTTTCATCCGGGCGCCGGACGAAAACCACCGCATCTCTTGAAACTCCTTATAATTAGGGATATATGTTTTAGGCACAAATCCGAGAATCTCACCCCGATGAAAAATAGCAGCTACATTAAACAGCCGGTTATCAATGGCAAGCGGCAATCCCACAACACACAAGGCATTGCAATCAGCTACATTATTAACTAACTGAACAAGAGCCTTTTTAGCGGCGTCAAGCAACTCCTTCTGCGCAAACAAATCCATACAGGTGTAACCCGTGATGCACAGTTCGGGGAAGACTGCAATCTGAACACCCATATCGTCAGCCTTGCGGAGCAAAGTCTCAATGCGGGATATATTACCTTGACAATCAGCTATTTCTACAACAGGAACAGCAGCAGCAACTTTTACAAATCCGTTCATTTAATTTATTTTGATTAATCAACGGCACAAAAGTACTGATTTTTTTCGGTTTTGCAAAATTTATTCTTTTTCAATACTTCCAAGCCCTACTTTTACAAGGATTTTGTAGTTCGGTTCGTTCAGGTAGGTGATTTTTCCGATGCCGTTGACTTTGGCGTCCAAATACTTGAGTGGAAAGCAACTAAGCGAACCGATGCCTTCAACGCTCGCATTGACAGTGTCGGCTTTAAGTTCGCCCGCATCAAGAGCGCCAATCCCCTTCATTTTCAATTCGCAGTTTGCGGTCTGGCCGGCTACAAACACTGCTCCCACGCCGTTAGCATTGATTTTCAACCGTTTGACATAGAGGCTGTCAGCGTCGAATTTTCCGGCGCTGTTTTGCAAAATATCCAATTCATCGGAATAAAGTGCGCCGGGGATAAAAAGCTCACCTATTCCACTGTATTCCAAAGCTTTAAGCTCCGGAGTACAGATAGCAACGGTAAATTTCCTCGTGTTTAAACCAATATGAGTGCGTTTTTTTCCGCATTCAACAATCAGCTGGTTATCAGATATTTCGTACTTAAGGCGTTTAACAAGCCGGTTGTCGCCGCTTACCGTCATCGTTGCCGGTCCGGTAGCTATCTGCTTGATTTCTACACTCGCGATCATATCAACAAAGCGTATCTTGTCGAAATGTCCGTCCAAAACAAATTCTTCTTCGGACAGGATAAAGTCGTGGTCGTCAACATATTCAAAATCATCGTCATACATTGTCGTTGCATTCCATTTCAAATTGAAAAACGGGAACAGCGAAACAGTCCTGTGGATATCCGAAGCCGAAGCATTCAGCCTGAAACCGGAACAGAAAAACAACACAAATGAGATAATCCAGACGGCAAAAAGCATCCACTTCACGCTTCTGTCCATTGGTTTGAACTTTGCAAAATGGGAGATTATTGCATAAATCAGCGCTATCAGCGGTAACCCTATGACAATTATCAGTGTTATAGAGGCAAGTATGGGGTGCTGCACCGAAATGTAGGACAATCCTTCGCCAAGTCCGAACGGCAACGCGCCAAGCAGTCCGCTACCGACGCCAAACAGGACAGCAAACAGCACAATGACTACGATAAAGAAAGCAAACAGCAACGGTAAGCCTATCAACAGCCCAATTCCTACGGCTAATATCTTCAGTATCACCACAAAAGCGTGTAGAAGACCGTCTATAAAGCTTCTGTTATTGTTTATTACTTGGTCGGCCTCCTGCGAAACGGTTTTGCCTATATTTTCGAGGGTTATAGGCTTGCCTTGCATCTGCAGCTTTTCTGCGGCAGTACGCGCTTCAGGCACTATTAGCCACATTACCAGATAGATAGGCACAATCACTAATTGTGTTACAAACAGCAATATAACGCCGATGATGCGCAAAAGCGTTACGTCGCAGCTGAAAAATGCGCCTAACCCTGAAAAGATGCCACCAAGCATCTTGTTGTCGGGATTACGGAACAGTTTCCGCTTCGTTTCCTGAGCCGCCGACTGGGTCGCTTCTTCGGCGCGGCTATCCTCTTCGGCAAACTCGCCGGGCTTGCCCACACGTGCAATGACCTCTTCAACATGCTCTTGATTAATAACTTGAGCGCCAAGACGCAGACGTTCGCTCAGCAACTCCTCAATACGGGCTTCAAAATCCGCAACAATCTCGTCAACTCCTTCTTCCTTACGGAAATAGTTACGCAAATTCTTCAGATAGTTATCCAAAAGAATGTAAGCGTTCTCGTCTATAATGAACGCTCTTCCGTTAACATTCACATTTACAGTCTTTTTCATTTTCTTAATTCTTAATTTTTAATTTTTAATTCCTGAATGGTGTTCTCTATCTCACTCCAAGCCTCGCCGAGTTCGTTAAGCAGTTCCCTGCCGGAATCGGTCAGCTCATAGTACTTGCGGGGCGGCCCTTGTGTGGACTCCACCCAGCGGTATGTCAGCAGGTTCATGTTCTTCAACCGGCTGAGCAACGGGTACAGCGTCCCTTCCACGACTATCAGTTTAGCCTCCTGCAGCAACCTGATGATGTCGTTGGAATAAGCCGCTTCTCGGTTGAGTATCAGCAATATGCAGTACTCCAAAATCCCTTTTCGCATCTGCGATTTAACATTTTCAATAATCATTTTTCTTCAATTTTTATAAATTTCACGCCGCAAAGATATAAACTTTTAGAATACCTTGCAATACATAGTACATTGATTTATGATAATTTAAGTATATTTAACTTTACTAAATACACTCCCCTTGTTCAAAGCGTATAATCTTAGTGATGATTAGCTCTTAGCTGTCAGTTATCAGTTCTTAACTCTTAATTCTTAATTCTTAATTCTCAATTCTCAATTCTTAATTCTCTTTAACTACTTCCGCAGGATTCTCAACGCTCTCACGCCATACGCGGTAGCCGACGCAAAGGACTATCAGTAAGGCCATTGAGAGGAAGATGGCGATATATAGCCAGGCTTCCAAAGGCGTCTGGCGGATGTACTTGTCTAACCAGCCGCGCATGATGTAATACCCTGCGGGAAAGGCTATTACGGCGCCGATGAGCAGCAGCAGGAAGTTCTCACGGAAAAAGATGTTGAGAATGTCAAGCAGCGTGGCGCCGTTGATTTTGCGGATGGCTATCTCCTTGCGCCGTTCCTCGCACGAGAGCGAAACGACTGATACAAAGCCGAATATACATATCAGAATGCAGACGCCGGAGATGAACTCAAGCAGGATCAGCAGCGAGGTCTCCGATTTGAGGTGGTGGTCGTAGGCCTCGTGCGTGTCGGAGATTTCGGAGTATTGCGTGTCGGGGTACTCGGTGGCGATAATGTCGGCGATATGTTTGCGGACGACGTCCCAAGAGCCTTCGCGGAATTTGAAGATAACTGATACACGGAGCGTCCCGTCGTCCCACCGTGTCGTTGGCGTTTGGGGAGCTACCTGATAGTAAGTGGGTCGAACAGGTATTGAAGGCGACAGTTTGCAGACGTCTTTAATGACACCGACAACTTTCTGCCCGTTAAAGGTTTTACCTATCGGTTCGTCCCAACCGAAAGCTTTTGCTGCCGTTTCGTTGATTAAAACCTCTGTATCTTCTTCAGTACCTGACGACATGGATTGCAAATTTGTCCCTCTGACTGTCGAAACTGAGTTCATGCCCTTAGAGGTTTCTTTTGCCATCTCGCCGCTCACAAGGCGCAATTCATAAAAGCGATAGTATTCATTTGTAATGTCCTCTTTATAAAGCGTTACCGTCTCCTGGTCTTCGGTTTTGCCCTCCCAGTCGCTAATACCGACCGTCATTATCATACTATACGGCAAAATCGCCGTCCCAATGAGGGCTTCGTTCACTTCGGGAATGGCTTTCACGCGGTTCAGAAATTCCGTCTCGTCGGCTTCTTTTGAATAGAATAAAACACTGCCGCGGTTTTTGAAACTGAAACCCAAATCAGCGCTGTTATGCAGAAAGTATATCTGCTTGATTATCACTATTGTACAAAACGCGAAGCCGATACTGATAATCAACTGCATCACTACCGAAATCTTACGAAACAGACTGTTGTTTCTGCGACGTATAGCAAGGTTGAGCGACCGCCGCCGCAGGATACTTACCGTCAAACCGAAAACAAGCAGTAATATGCTCATTACCACCGATATATAAGAAATCGTTTCGGGATAAATTTCGGATAATCCCATCTTAACGGCCGACAGTTCCTGAAACGGGTGAAGTACGTAATTCACGATACACATCTCTACTACAATGGAAAGTATCAGTGTGATAACAAGTTCGGTGGCAAGCAGCAGAAAAAGCGACCAGCCCGACGAGCCGCATACGGTACGCAGTGCGAACTCCTTCCGACGGATACGGAAACGGCTAATAAACAGCGACAAATAGTTGAACAGCGTACAAAGTATGACCATCAGACCGGCAAACGCGAAGATGACGATGTGCGTAAATCGTACCGACGAGCCGCCGCCGGGAAGGTTGCTGCCCAGCATGCCCTCGCTGTCGATGTAATGCATCTTCGTCAGCGGAGTGAACGACAGTTCCTGCACCGCTATCTGACCGCCCTCGCG